>NZ_RZSV01000370.1:0-3601 GCF_004023205.1 Mesorhizobium sp. M1A.F.Ca.IN.020.03.2.1
GATCTGCGACACGCTGGTGCGCTCCGGCGCAATCGACGTTCTGGTGGTCGATTCGGTGGCGGCGCTGACGCCGCGCGCCGAAATCGAGGGCGAGATGGGCGACGCGCTGCCCGGCCTGCAGGCCCGCCTGATGAGCCAGGCGCTGCGCAAGCTGACCGCATCGATCTCGCGCTCCAACACCATGGTCATCTTCATCAACCAGATCCGTATGAAGATCGGCGTCATGTTCGGCTCGCCGGAAACCACGACCGGCGGCAACGCGCTGAAATTCTACGCCTCGGTGCGCCTCGACATCCGCCGCATCGGCTCGGTCAAGGATCGCGACGAAGTGGTCGGCAACCAGACCCGCGTCAAGGTGGTGAAGAACAAGCTGGCTCCGCCCTTCAAGGTGGTCGAGTTCGACATCATGTATGGCGAGGGCGTGTCGAAGACCGGCGAGCTCGTCGATCTCGGGGTCAAGGCCGGCGTGGTCGAGAAGTCGGGCGCCTGGTTCTCCTACAATTCGCAGCGTCTCGGTCAGGGCCGTGAGAACGCCAAGCTTTTCCTGCGCGACAATCCGGACACGGCGCGCGAGATCGAGCTGGCGCTGAGGCAGAATGCCGGGCTGATCGCCGAAAAATTCCTCGAGAACGGCGGCTCCGAAGGCGGTGGTGACGACAGCTTCGAAGACGAGGCTGGCGCGATGTAGGCACTGCCGGAGTTCGGCCATAATCCGGATCCATTATCTAAAGCTGATGTAATCGAGTTCCCTAGTACTGCGTTCGAACCGCCGGCCTTCGTGCCGGCGGTTTACGTTTGGGGGCGAGGGCACAGGCCGCCCAGCCGGAGGATTGGCCTTGGTTCCGTGTTTCTGGACAGGGTCAAGAGCTACGGCTAAAAGGCCAATCTATCTTCTGACACACGAAAGCCCATTTGCCGCCGGCCTGGCCGGCGGTTTTCGCGAAAAGGCAGTATCCATGAGTGGCGTGAACGAGATCCGGTCGACATTCCTCGACTACTTCCGCAAGGAGGGTCATGAGATCGTTGCCTCCAGCCCGCTGGTGCCGCGCAACGATCCGACGCTGATGTTCACCAACGCCGGCATGGTGCAATTCAAGAACGTGTTCACCGGCCTGGAGAAGCGGTCCTATTCGCGCGCCGCGACCGCGCAGAAGAGCGTGCGCGCCGGCGGCAAGCACAACGATCTCGACAATGTCGGCTACACCGCGCGCCATCTCACCTTCTTCGAGATGCTCGGCAATTTCTCGTTCGGCGATTATCTCAAGGAGCGCGCGATCGAGCTTGCCTGGAACCTGATCACCAAAGAATTCGGCCTGCCGAAGGACAAGCTTCTGGTCACCGTCTATCACACAGACGACGAGGCGGCCGGCTACTGGAAGAAGATCGCCGGCTTCTCGGACGATCGCATCATCCGCATTCCGACCTCTGACAATTTCTGGGCGATGGGCGACACCGGTCCCTGCGGTCCGTGCTCGGAGATATTCATCGATCGCGGCGAGCATATCTGGGGCGGTCCGCCCGGCAGCCCGGAAGAGGACGGCGACCGGTTCCTCGAATTCTGGAACCTGGTGTTCATGCAATATGAGCAGGTGACGAAAGACGAGCGCATCGACCTGCCGCGCCCGTCGATCGACACCGGCATGGGCCTGGAGCGCATGGCTTCGATCCTTCAGGGAGTGGAGAGCGTCTTTGAGACCGACCTGTTCCGGCATTTGATCGATGCGGCATGCTCGGCGCTAGGGCACGGTCACAACCAGGAGAACGCAGCATCCTTCCGCGTGATCGCGGATCATTTGCGCTCGTCATCCTTCCTGGTGGCCGACGGCGTGCTGCCCTCCAATGAAGGCCGCGGCTATGTGCTGCGTCGCATCATGCGTCGTGCCATGCGCCATGCGCAACTGCTCGGTGCCAAGGAGCCGCTGATGTGGAAGGTGGTGCCGGCGCTGGTGCGCGAGATGGGCCAGGCCTATCCGGAACTGGTGCGTGGCGAAGCGCTGATCACCGAGACGCTGAAGCTCGAGGAGACGCGCTTCCGCAAGACGCTGGTCCGCGGTCTCGGCCTGCTTTCGGAGGCGACGGAACAGCTGCACGCCGGCGACATGCTGGATGGCGAGACGGCCTTCAAGCTCTACGACACCTATGGCTTCCCGCTCGACCTGACGCAGGATGCGCTGCGCCAACGCGACATCTCGGTCGATCTTGCCGGCTTCACCGCTGCGATGGAGCGGCAGAAGGCGGAAGCGCGCGCGCACTGGGCGGGGTCGGGCGAAGCGGCGACCGAGACGGTCTGGTTCCCGGTGCGCGAGCAGACCGGCGCCACCGATTTCCTCGGTTACGAGACGGAAGAGGCGGAAGGCCTGATCCAGGCCCTGGTCAAGGATGGCAAGATCGTCGACAGCGCCGGGCAGGGCGACGCGGTTGCCGTCGTCGTCAACCAGACGCCATTCTATGGCGAATCCGGTGGCCAGATGGGCGATACCGGCATGATTTCCGGCGACGGCTTCTCGATCGAGGTCACCGACACGCAAAAGAAGGCCGACGGGCTTTTCGTGCATTTGGGCAAGGTGACGCGCGGTACGATCAAGACCGGCGCTGCCGTGGAGCTAAAGGTCGATCACGCGCGCCGTTCGAAGCTGCGCGCCAATCACTCCGCGACGCATCTCATCCACGAGGCGCTGCGTGAGGTGCTGGGCACCCATGTCGCTCAGAAGGGTTCGCTGGTCGCGCCTGATCGCCTCCGCTTCGACATCTCGCACAACAAGCCGATCTCGGCCGAGGAGCTCGAGGATGTCGAGCGCATGGCCAACGAGATCGTCGTGCAGAACAGTCCGGTGACGACGCGGCTGATGTCGGTGGACGATGCTATTGCCGAGGGCGCGATGGCGCTGTTCGGCGAGAAATACGGCGACGAGGTGCGCGTCGTTTCGATGGGCACCGGCCTGCACGGCGCCAAGGCCAACCGTCCCTATTCGGTCGAGCTCTGCGGCGGCACGCATGTCAGGTCGACCGGCGATATCGGCCTTGTGCGCATCCTGTCGGACAGCGCGGTCGCCGCCGGCGTGCGCCGCATCGAGGCGCTGACCGGCGAGGCGGCGCGCAGGCATCTCGACGAGCAGGACAAGCGGCTGAAGGCAGCCGCGGCGACCTTGAGGATCTCGCCGGCCGACGTTCCGGCGCGCGTCGAGACTTTGCTCGAGGAGCGCAAGAAACTCGAGAAGGAGCTCGCCGAGGCGCGCAAGAAACTGGCCCTTGGCGGCGGCGCGGCCGTTGCCGATGCTCCGGCCACCAACGAGACGGTTGCGGGTGTCGGCTTCCTCGGCAAGGCGGTCAGCGGCGTCGCGCCGAAGGACCTGAAGCCGCTTGCCGATGCCGGCAAGAAGACGCTGGGCTCCGGCGTGGTCGTCTTTATCGGCGCCGGCGAGGACAACAAGGCGAGCGTGGTGGTCGGCGTCACCGACGACTTGACCGGCCGCTTCAGCGCTGTCGATCTCGTCCGTGTTGCGTCCGCCGCGCTTGGCGGGCAGGGCGGCGGCGGGCGTCCCGATATGGCGCAAGCCGGCGGCCCCGACGCCTCCAAGGCGGACGACGCCATCGCGGCGGT
>NZ_RZSV01000371.1:0-3556 GCF_004023205.1 Mesorhizobium sp. M1A.F.Ca.IN.020.03.2.1
ATCTCAGGCCGGGCGTGCAGTTTCACAACGGCAAGACGTTCGACGCCGACGACGTCAAATACTCGCTGGGCCTGCATATCGGCGACAAGACCAAGTCGAAGGCCAAAGGGCTGGTCGCCGACGTCGCGGAAGTGCGGGCCATCTCGCCGACGCAAGTCGAGATCCTGCTCAAATCGCCAAATCCCGACATGGATTATGTGCTGTCGGATCTGCATTTCGCCATGGTGCCCGCAGGCTTCGCCGACTGGTCGAAAGCGATCGGCACCGGTCCGTTCAAGCTCACCGCCTTCCAGCCCGGCGTGCACGCCACCGCCGCCCGCAACGAGACCTACTGGCGCAGCGATCGCGGCCATGTCGACACGGTCGAGACGGTCGTTATCAACGACGCCGCGGCGCGCGTCTCGGCTCTTCAAGGCGGCTCGGTGCACATCGTCAACGGCATCGACTACAAGATCGCACCGCTGCTCAAGAAGGACCCCCGCGCCTATCTGCTGGTCACCGAAGGCAAGCAGCATTTCTCGCTGCCGATGGACGCCACGAAGGAGCCGTTCAACAGCCCCGATGTCGTGCTGGCGCTGAAGCACGCGCTCGACCGTGAGCAGATGGTGAAGCTGCTGATGGCCGGCTTCGGACGGGTGGGCAACGACCATCCGATCGCTGCCAGCGATCCGAGCTTCAATCCTAACATCGCGCAGCGCGCCTACGATCCGGACAAGGCCCGTTTTCACCTCAAGAAAGCCGGCAAGAGCGATCTTACCCTCGAGCTGCACGCCGCCCCCGTGGCGTTCGAGCAGGCGGTCAACACGGCCGAGCTTTTCGCGCAATCGGCCAAGCCCGCCGGCATCACCATCAATGTCAAGCGCGAGCCCGATGACGGCTACTGGAGCGACGTGTGGCTGAAGAAGCCATGGGTGGCTTCCTTCTGGGCCGGGCGGCCATCGGCGAGCATGATGTTTTCCTCCGTCTACGCCTCGGGCGCGCCGTGGAACGAAACGCATTGGAAGAACGACAGCTTCGACAGACGGCTGACGGAGTCGCGCTCATTGGCCGATCCGGCGAAACGCCGCGACGTCTATTTCGAGCTGCAGCAGATGATCCATGACGAGTGCCCGACCATCATCCCGGCCTTCGCCAGTTGGATCGACGCGGCGCGCCTGGAGGTGAAGGGATTCGTTCCCAACCCCAACTTCCTGCTCAGCGATCATCGCGTGGCCGAACGGGTCTGGCTGAGCGCATAAGAGCTTCCGCCGGAGAGCGTCAGCAGGAACATTTCTGCCGGCCCCACATTGTGCTATATGGGGTGTGGCCGGCTCAACGGCCGGCCACGGCGGGAGGCACGTGGCAAGGGGATGTCGCAGGTCCAGACCGTAAAGCCAGCCGAAGCAGCGGCGCCGCCTAGAGGCTCCGATGCGTTCGCGCTGAAGCTCACTTCCTCCGAATTCGCAACCACCATGTCGCATTTCCACCGCGCGGAAATCGGGCGCATGGCGGGCTGGCGCGACCGGCTCGACCGCACCAGCAATTGGGCGATCACCGTGGTGGCGGCGATGCTGTCCGTATCGCTGTCGACGCCCTCGGCGCATCACGGCGTGCTGCTCTTCGCCATGCTGCTCATCACGCTGCTTCTATGGATCGAAGCGCGGCGCTACCGGTTCTTCGACGTCTATCGGGCGCGGGTGCGTCAGTTCGAGCGCTATTACTTCGCGCAGATTTTTTCGCCGCAGCCGGACTTCGCCTCCAACTGGCTGGCCATCCTCGGCGAAGGCCTGCGCTCGCCGCGCTTCCTCATCTCGCAGCGCGCGGCACTGGTCCGGAGGCTGCGCCGAAACTACGTCTTCATGTATACGATCTTGATGCTTGCCTGGGTCTTGAAGATCACCACGCCCAGCCTGCAGCGCGAAGGCTCGCCGATCGGCTTCAGCGCCTCGCTGCTCGACACCTTTCGCGTGGCGACGCTCGGTCCCATCCCCGGCGTCGTGGTGGTCTGCGGCGTCGTCGTATTCTATCTCGCGATGCTTGCCGCCGCCTTCCTGATGCGCGCCGACGACGGCGAACTGTCGTTCGGCGACGTGCATGTTTGAGCCTGGGGCGGCGGCCCTTGGTCTTTCAGGCAGCCCGCCGTTTCCACGCGCTCACAATCCCGGTGGCCTGACGAAACCGTCGGTGAGACGCGCCAGCGCTTTCGCCACGGCCAGCAGCTTCATGTCCGAATGGCGGCGGCCGACCAGCTGGGCGCCGATCGGCAGGCCCTCCCGGTCGACACCGATTGGAATGACGGCGGCCGGATGCCCGGTCAGGTTGAAGCGGCAGGCGTGGCTGAGCCCGCTCCAGTAGGGCGTCTCGATGCCGTCGACGGGGATCGGCGCACCCATTTCGCGGTGGCGGAAGGCCGTGCACATCATCGCCGGACAGACCAGCACGTCCCACCCGTCGAAGAACCGCTCCCAGGCAGCGATGAATTCGTCGCGCTGGTTGAGCGCCTCGAGATAGGCGGCCAGCGAGGGCGAGGTTTCGCGCGGCTGCCGGAAGACCTGCGAATACCAGGTGATGAGATCGGAAAACAGCGCCCGCTCGGCCGCGAAATCGTGGCGCGGCAATGCCTGCCCTACCCGCGCGCCGCCGACCTCGATGGCGCCCGCGAAGCCTGCGATCGCGTCGGCGATGTCGAGCGCCGTCGGCACTCCGGGAAATTCAGGCGCGAAGGCAACCCTGAGCTTGCCCAGCGGCGGCTCCGGCGCCTCGCCCGTCGCTACCGGCGGCACTTCGGTGTCGAGACCGTCGGCGCCGGCGATGATGCGGTGGGCCAGGATGAGATCGTCGACGTCGCGGGCCAAAGGCCCGATGTCGAACAGCAGGCGGAAGCTGCGCGGCAGGTCGGGCGGATCGGCGTAGCTGCCGGTGATCGGCACCGTCGCCTGCGTCGGCTTGAAGCCATAGACGCCGCACAGATGCGCCGGCATCCGGATCGAGCCGCCGGCATCGCTGCCGATCTCGAGCGGCACCAGCCCGGCGGCGACCGCGGCCGCCGCCCCACCGCTGGAGCCGCCGGGCGTGCGGGTAACGTCCCACGGATTGACGGTGCGGCCAAAGATCGGATTGTCGGTCTGCAGGTCGCGCAGCCTGGGCGGCACGTTGGTCTTGCCGATGATGACGGCGCCGGCCTTGCGCAGCCGCGCGGCAATCGTGCTGTCCGTCGCCGGGACATGACCGGAAAAGGCTTCCAAACCGATGGTGGTGCGCATGCCGGCTGTGGCATGGCCGTCCTTCAGCGTGACCGGCACACCGTTGAGCGGACCGACGGCCTCGCCTCGCACGACCGCCATATCCGCGGCCTGCGCTCCAGCGCGGGCCGCCTCCTCGTCGAGGGTGACGATGGCGTTGAGCAGCGGATTGACGACAGCGATGCGGGCAAGCTGCGCCTCCATCGCCTCGACAGCGCCGACCTTCTTCTCGCGGATCGCCGCCGCCAGTTGCGACGCGGTCAGGAAGGTGGTGTCCAAATGGCTCATCATGGTGGTGCTCCTTCCTGCGGAACGGAAATAGGGGAGTAGGGAAG
>NZ_RZSV01000372.1:0-3528 GCF_004023205.1 Mesorhizobium sp. M1A.F.Ca.IN.020.03.2.1
GGATGTAGGCGGCGATGCGTTCCGGCCGAGGCTCGTCATCTCGGTGCCGCCTTCGATGGCGATGGGCTGGCTTTCCGAACGCCTCGCCGGCTTTGTCGCCAGCCACGGCGCCGCGGATATTTCGCTGAGAGGCGAGGACGACCCTGTGCCGTTCGACCATGAGATGGTCGACATCCGGCTATCCTACGGCCCGCACTATCGCGAGCATCCGACCGAGGAGATCGCGCGGGATGCGGTCTATCCGGTCTGCGCGCCCAGCCTTGCCGGTGCAGCCAAGCCGGAAACTCTCGCCGGCCTGCCGTTGATCCACACCGACTGGGGCCCGACCGGTGCTGCCTTTCCGTCCTGGCGCAACTGGCTCGAGGCGGGGGGCATCGCGCCGGGCCGGTCGGCCCAGCGCGGCCTTTCGGCCAACTCGTCGCGGGCCGCACTCGATCTCGCCATGTCGGGATTGGGCGTGGCGCTGGCGCAAGGCATCTACTGCGCCCGGGCGCTGGAAGACGGCAGGCTGGTCCGGCCGGTTGCCCGAGCGCTGGAATTGCGCCAGCCTTATTGCCTGACGATCCCTGAACGCAGCGCAAGGCGCGATGTGCTGGCGGCGTTTCGCGAGTGGCTGATCGCGGAATGCGTGCGCGCGGTCAGGTCGCCGGCGCTCGGTGCCTAGCAGTCAGAGATGCCCGGCCAGGGCCGCGACCATGTCCTTGCTGGTGGCTACCGGAACGATCTCGAACTCCACCAGATCGGCCCATTCGATGACCCAACGCTGCAGCAGCGTGACGTCATCGGCCTCGACAAGCAGGAAGCAGCGGCTCATGTCGCCTGCGATCCAGCTATGGTGAACGACAAGCGCGTCCGGTTTCAGCCGGCCCCGATCGCGGAACCGCCGGTAGATTTCCTTGCGGTCGCAGCCGCGAAAATCCTCGACAACGAAAAACAGCATCTTGCCCCCATTCAGTTGATTGTCTTAGCCGGATTCAGCGACGCCAGGCGATCCCGTCCGGATGCAAAATGCTTTAGCGACCAGTGCGCTCCAGCCGCTCCAGGAACCATTGCGTAAGCCGCACCCAGAGCTCGTCCTTCTCGCCGGAATCCTCCCAGCCATGGTCGAGATTGGGGTTATCGTTGACCTCGATGACGAAGACGCCGTCCTTGGTTTCCTTGAGGTCGACGCCGTAGAGCCCGTCGCCGATGCAGCGCGCCGCCTTGACCGCCGTCTCGACCACGTGCGGCGGCGTCTGCTTCAGCGTGAAGGTCTTGATGCCGCCCTGATCGGGCTTGCCGTTAGCCTTGTGGTTGACGATCTGCCAGTGTTTTTTGGCCATCAGGTAATGCACGGCAAACAGCGGTTGGCCGCCGAGCACGCCGACGCGCCAATCATATTCGGTGGGGATGAATTTCTGCGCGATGAGGAGGTCGGAATCCTCCAGCCACTCGGTCGCCAGCTTTGTCAGATCGGCAAGGTTCTCGCATTTCTTGACCCCGCGCGAGAAGGATGAGTCCGGGATTTTCAGCACCAGCGGAAAGCCCAGCGTCTGGGCGGCGAGCTCCAGATCGGAGGTGCCGGCAATCATCACCGTCGGCGGTACCGGCACCTTGTTGTAGGTCATCAGCTCGTTGAGATAGACCTTGTTGGTGCAGCGGATCATCGACAGCGGGTCGTCGATCACCGGCATGCCCTCCTGCTGGGCGCGGCGCGCGAAGCGGTAGGTGTGGTTGGAGATGGATGTCGTCTCGCGGATGAACAGCGCGTCGTAATTGGCGAGCTTGGCCAAATCCTTCCTGGTGATCGGCTCGACCTCGACGCCCATCTTCTCCGCGATCCTCGCCCAGTAGCGCAGGGACGAAATCTCCGAAGGCGGCAATTCCTCATGCGGATCGACGAGCGTCGCGAACGTGTAGCGCGCCGGCGTGCGCCCCTTGGTGTCGCGCCACTCGCGGTTGGTGTAGGTCTCCAGGCATTGCAGGAAGACTTCTTCTTGCTCCTCGCTCATGCGCGCGAGCGGCAGGAAGCCGATCTTGCGGATCGAAGCCCATTCGGCGCTGTCCTTGATGTGGACCTCGAGCGCCGGCGCGCGAAACCAGTCGAACAAGAGCTTGGTGAACCGGTCCCAAACTTTCGAGGGCCCGATGCCAAAAAAGACTGCGACCTTCGTCGGAAAGGTTCCGTCAAGATCCTTGCGGCATTTGTTGAGAGCGAGCTCGAGTTCCGGCAACGCATGCTCATAGAGCTTGCGCTCCGACAGATCGATCATGGTCTCGACGGTCGGAATCACTTTGTGGCCGCGCGATCCGGCGAGCAGCGAGGCATAATAGCCGCGGCTCTGATAGCCGTAGTTGTTCGAAAGGTTGATCACCTTCGGCCGCTGGCCGCGAAACAGCGCCGGATGCGCGAGATAGTCGCGGTTGGTGATGATCTTGTGCGGCGTCGCCACCTGGTCGAGATCGTTCTGCCTGCCTGTTAGGATGACCCAGGTCATTGTGTCAGCGTTTTCCCAGGTTGATGGCGGCGCGCAACCCGTCGCGGCCGAACTGAGCCATGTTCATGAAGATGCCATAGGGCACGGGAATGTTGGCGGCGTCGAGGATGGTTTCCTGCCTTTCGTCTTCGACCCAAGGATCGTGGATGAGGATATGGTCGCCGTCGTCGCCGATGGCCAGCACCCAATGCGGCACCTTCTTGCCGAACATCAGGAAGCCGCTGATCAGCACCAGCACCAGCTTGCCCTCGGCAAGGGCGGCGCGGATGTCGTCGATGCCGAACGGACGGTAATTCACCGGGATGCCGTAAAGTTCCGCGCGCCGGCGGAAGTCGACCTGGGCGAGCTCCATCACCCGGCGCTTGTCCTCGCTGCGCACCGACTGCAGGAACAGCGCGCCGTGAAAGGATACGAAGATCTCGGCGGCAAGCCCGCTTTCATAGCCGGCAACCGCCAGGCCGAAAGGCTCGCAGCCGCCCGGCCCCGACATCATGAATACCGTGGTCGCCTCGCGCCACAGGCGTATTTCCATGACCGGATCGGGCACGAAGCCGGAATCGAAATTGGCCATTGCCATCATCAGGCAGCACGGACCGCAGGTGAACTCGCAGGTCTGCTGGTAAAACGGCACCCCGGTGCTGGTCGGGACATCGCCGCGCAGCGTCTTTTCGTAACGCAGCGCGGTGGCGCCGTCCTCGTAATAGTCGGGCTCGCGGCCGATTTTTCGGTAGCCTGCCTGCTCGTAGATGCCGATGGCGCGCTGATTGTCCTCGCGAACCTCGAGCCGCAGCATCATGCGATCGTGTTCATAAGCCGCCTCTTCGGCCGCGGCCAGCAGTTGGCGGCCGATGCCGAGATTGCCGAAGAACGGACCGACGGCGATGGAATAGAGCCGGGCCACGCCGCTGCCCTTGCGAAACAAGACCACCGCGTAGCCGGCGACATGGCCGTCATTCTCGGCCACCAGCATCTCGGCGGTCTCACGCTCGATCAACTGGCGAAAAGAGCGGCGCGACAGGCGATCGCTTGAGAAAACAGCCTTCTCGATGGC
>NZ_RZSV01000373.1:0-3498 GCF_004023205.1 Mesorhizobium sp. M1A.F.Ca.IN.020.03.2.1
GGATGCGCGTTGATTTCGACAGCGACACCATATCTCGCGCACGTTCTGAGGACCTTGTCGATGTCGAGATCATAGCCGGGGCGCCGCAACAACTGGCGACCGGTCATGTGTCCGATGATTGTCGTGAAGGGGTTCGCGATTGCCTCAATGATACGGTCCGTCTGCTCTTTCTTCGGCAACTTGAAGCGGCTGTGCACGCTCGCGACGACGAAATCGAACTGCTCCAAAACGTGGTCCGGATAGTCAAGCGAACCGTCGGCCAGGATGTCTGCCTCGATGCCCTTGAGGATACGGAATTTTCCACCATACCTCTTGTTCAGCCGATCCGCTTCGCGGTGCTGCTCAGCAATCTCCTGCAATGTGAGGCCGCCCGCGTAGTGCGCAGACTGCGAGTGGTCGGCGACACCAAAGTACTCGAACCCGCGCTTACGGGTCGCTTCAGCCATTGCCTCAAGCGTCTCGGTGCCATCAGATGCGGTCGTGTGAGAATGCAGGATGCCATTGAGATCTTCATCCCGGACGAGGGTAGGGAGTTGCCGCCTCGCTGCCCGCTCGATCTCGTCCCTGCCTTCGCGCAGTTCAGGTTCGATGAACTGCAGGTCCAACGCTGCGTAGATTTCCTCCTCTGTCACTGATGCGATCAGCTTTCTGGCGCGGTAGAGCCCATCGGGTTTGAGCGCGAACCCTCTCTCGGCCGCAAACATCCTCAATTGCTGTAGATGGGCCGCGGAACCGGTTGCTTCGAGGAAGCTTGCGCCAAAGTGCTTCTTGTCCGTTAGGACAAGCCTGAGGGTGGACTGCTCGATTTCGGTCCGCTTCTTCCCCTGCGCGACCAGCGCGAGGTCGGCAACAAGTTCGCAACCACGTCGGAAATCACCGGCGATTTCCACGCGCGAAAACTCGGGATGCTCTTGCTTCACGGAAATGATCGCGTGCTCTAGGAGGGCGGCGGCCTTGTGCAGGTGAAGCTGTGTTTCGCCGCCTCGAGCGATAGCCAGGTTCTGCAGGATTTTAGTCTGAAGCGACGCGCCGAGGCCTTTGACTGGCCGGATGCGACCTGCCTTTGCCGCCGCTTCGAGCTCAGCCAACGAGTTCACGCCGAGCGCCTGATGAAGCTTCATTATCTTGTCGGGCCGGAGCCCGGGTATGGCAAACAGCTCCATTACACCCGCCGGCACCTCCTCGCGCAGCTTCTCAAGGCGTGGGTGCGTGCCCGATTCATAGAGCTTGCGGATAATGTCTGCGATAGCGTCACCGATCCCCGGGATCCTGGTGAGGGCGCCCGCGGCGATGATCCGGTCAAGCGGCTGCGACAACGCAGCCAGACTATCGGCCGCGCGCAAGTAAGCCTTGGTGCGATAGGGATTGTCCCCGCGCAGCGATAAGCGATGTGCGTATTCCCTTAGCAGGCTGGCTACTGTCCTCGGATCGGTTTTTGCCATTGTCGATGCAAACGGGGCCGATCTCCGCAGGTTCCAATCAGGCAAAGACTGCGAAACGCTGATCCATGGTTGCTGCCTTTTTCGCGGAGTGGGCGCTACAGATTAGGCAAGGACTGGTCGGCGCGACCCCACCCCGCCAATGATTTGTAGGCTGCGCGTTTCTTCAATTCAGGAGCATCGCCGACGTGGAAATGAGAGGGCGCATCAATCGTCTTCATCTCCGCCCAGGTGATCGGCGCCGCGACGGGCGCGCCCGGTCGAGACCTTGCGCTGTAGGGCATGATCGCGGTCGCCCCACGCTGGTTGCGCAAATAGTCCACAAAGATGCGACCCTTCCGGCGCGCCTTTGACAGCGCGGCCGTAAAGTGGGCGGGATCGCTCTGCGCGACCGCTTGAGCGAGACGAAATGCGAAGTCTTTCACTTGCGGCCATTCGGCCTGAGGGGTGAGCGGGGCGACCACATGCACCCCTTTGCCTCCTGTAAGCATCGGGAAGGTCGTAAGTCCCAGCGATTTCAAAATATCACGAAACTGGAATGCAGCGGCGCGGACAGCTTCGAAATCAAGACCCTCATCGGGGTCGAGGTCGAACACGAGGCGGTCGGGCTTTTCGACATCCTCGATCCGAGCTCCCCACCCATGCAGCTCGATCGTTCCCATCTGGACGCAAGTCATCAGCCCAGCGGCATCGTCGACATAAAGGTATGGCTCCTCGTGGCCGTCTTTTTCGGTGATACCCACTTGGTGGACTTTGTTGCCAAAGCTCCCGGCATCATGCTTCTGGAAAAAGCACTTCTTGGCCCGCCCCTGCGGACACCTAACAAGACTGATCGGCCGACTGCCGACCCAGGGAAGCATGATCTCCGCGACGGCCGCGTAGTGGTCGGCGAGCTGGCCCTTGGTGATATTGGACTCCGGATAGATCACGCGGTCACGGTTGCTGATGGCAATGTTGTTCGCCGGCGATGTGGTCAGCTTGGCCGTGCGACGTTCCGTCTCCAGCACGACCGCCTCCGGCTTCTTGTCTTCGCGTAGACCGAGGTAGCTGGGATGTCTCAGCGTTCCTTCCTTGGTCATCTCGGTGAAGGCAATCTCGGCGACCAGCTTGGGGTAAAGCCAATGTGCTCCGCGAACTTCTGCTCGCGGCGCCTCGACGGTCGCGGCCTTCTGCTCGAGCGGTGCCATGATCTTCATGAGACGGAAGAGTTCAGCTGTATCGAAGCCGGTGCCGACTTTCCCGGCATAACGCAGCTTGCCGCCGTCATGCACCCCCAGAATCAATGACCGGAAGGCGCGGACCTTGTCGGACGGCGTCCAGCCGACAATTACGAATTCCTGCCGCTTGATGCACTTGATCTTGAGCCAGCTTCCGCTGCGGGCTGCCACATAGTGCGAATCGGCGAGCTTCGAAACAACTCCCTCGAGACCGGCTGCGCAAAAGCGTTCGAGCAGCTCTTCTCCGCGACCGAGGATATGATCGGAATAGCGAAGGATCGCGTTCTTCGCGGGCAAAATTGCCTGGAGCTTCTCCTTGCGTTCAAGGAGCGGGCGCCTCGTGAGATCTTCGCCATCGAGCTCAAGGAGATCGAAGGCATAAAAATCGATAGTGGCTGGCGCACCCTTTAATGCGTTCTGAAGCGCCTGGAAGTTTGATCTTCCGTTCGCATCGACAACGACGGCTTCGCCGTCGATCAGAGCGGACCGGACCTTGAGCTTGCGGGCTTCCGAAAGAACCGAAGGAAAACGCTGAGACCAGTCCAGACCAGAGCGCGTGTAGGCACGCGCTTCCCCACTGCCGACACCAACGAGAATGCGGTAGCCATCGTATTTCATTTCGTGGATCCAGCGGTCCCCGGCGGGGACGGTGTCTACGAGCGTTGCGAGCTGGACGGGCCGAAAAGTGGGCAGCGCTGAATTGGTTTGGTCACGCATAGGCGACTTCGCTTGAGGAGCGCTCCACCCAGGGATTGCCTTACGCGACGTTGGCTTGACCACTCTCACGCACCCCAAACCCGAGACGAAATGGCTTAATCGCGTCCAACGCGCGATTGCTTCTT
>NZ_RZSV01000374.1:0-3496 GCF_004023205.1 Mesorhizobium sp. M1A.F.Ca.IN.020.03.2.1
CACTCCAGTCAGCCACCCCAGCGGTAGTTCAGGTGCAAACCAACGAGATCGACATCCTGATCGATGCGCTCGGTGCTGAAGGGGCCCCCGCGCGCGCCAACGACCGTGAAGGCGGTGGTCTTGTCGGGCATGAACAGGTGAGTATTCGATCGCGAGTGACCAATTCGGGGCAAAGCCATATTCAAGACCGGCACCCAAGGCACCGCCCCAGCGGGTCTGATCGTCTGTCTCGCCGGCGGTCGTGTCGGGGGAAAAGAGAACATCGAAACGGTCGTGAGTCACGGCCGCGCCTCCCTTGACGTAGAAGAGGGCGTTGTCGACGCTGTACCCGACTTGGGCGGTCAGCAAGCCAAACCAAGCGAAGGCGTGGTCGTGTGAGGGTGGTGCCGCTGCTCGCCCGGTCTCATTTCGTGCGATTCGCCGGTTCCCGAGACGTCCGTCTCGTCTCGGCCGGCACGATCTGTCCGGACTTGGTCGCGCCTGTCGAAAAATGCTTTAAGAAAATTTTCGGCGGATTCTAATGGGTTAACCGGCCAGTAACATTAACGCGCTTTAATCATGACCAGTTTGTACCGGGTCTGTGCGGGTTAGTGCGATGCAATTCAATGGTTTGAAGGCAAACGGACGCAATCTGGCGCGCGGCTGCGCCGTCCTCATGATCGCCGGTGCCGCGGCAGGCTGCAGCTCCCAGGCGATGCGCTTCAATGGTGTCGACGACGTGTTCACATCGTCCACCAACAATCAGCGCGCCATCATCAACAAGCAGAATGTCGACCAGCCCTATCCGGGCGATACGGTCGCGCCGGCGCCTGTCGACGGCAGTCACACCCAGTCCGTGAGCCGCTCCAGTCTCGAGCCGGTGACGTCCCAGCAATTGCCGCCGCCCTCGGCGCCGGCCGCCGCCAAGCCGATGCGCACCGCCTCGGCCCCGGCACTCGCGCCGGCCCCCGTCGCGCCGCATCTGGACAGGACGGCCACCAACACCGTCGCCCCGGCCGCGAAGCCGTTCAAGACCGCCGAGCCCGACGCGGTGCGCAACGCAAGCGCGGCGCCGCACGCGACCGAGATCGTGGTGAGGGAAGGCGAGACGATTTCCGGTCTGGCCCGCCAATATCATGTGCCGGCCGATGCGATCATCAAGGTCAACGGGCTCGATGCCAACAAGGGCATCAGAACCGGCCAGAAGATCGTCATTCCGGCCTATGCCTATTCGAGCAAGGGCGGGCCGAAGGTTGCCGACAGCACCAAGCCCGCCAACACACCGAAGCAGCCCGCCGGCGCGCCGGAGAAGGTTGCCGTGCTGCCGCAGCAGCCAAAACTCAAGGACGGCAAATCCGCCGCGCAGGTCGATGCATCGGCGGCGGCCAGCGGTTCGAAGAGCGCCACGCCCGCCCAGATGGCCGAGGCAAAGCCGGCCGGCGCCGGCGGTACCTACACCGTTCAGCAGGGCGATTCCCTGTCTTCGATCGCCCGCAAGACCGGCGTCGGCGTCACGGCGCTCAAGCAGGCCAACGGCATGAAGGACGGCCTCTTGAAGATCGGCCAGACGCTCAAGGTTCCGGCCGGCGGCACCGTTGCCGTCGCTGCGGCGAAGCCTGTCGCGACCAAGCCGACCGTCGATCCGGTGACGACGGCAACCACGCAGCCGCCGGCAAAGACCACACCGTCGGAGACGCTCGCCTCCTACACGCCGCCGAAGAAGGACGCCAAGGTCATCCAGCAGGCCGAGGACGACGATGCAGTGGCGCCGGATGCGACCGGCATCGGCAAGATGCGCTGGCCGGTGCGCGGCCGCGTCATCTCCGGCTTCGGCTCCGGCAAGGACGGCGTCGACATCGCGGTGCCGGAAGGAACGCCGATCAAGGCGGCCGAAAACGGCGTCGTCATCTATGCCGGCGACGGCCTCAAGGAGTTCGGCAACACAGTGCTGGTGCGCCACGAGAACGGCCTGGTCACCGTCTACGGCCATGCCAGCTCGATCGAGGTGCAGCGCGGCCAGAAGGTCAAGCGCGGCCAGGAGATCGCGCTGTCCGGCATGAGCGGCACCACGGACTCGCCGAAGCTGCACTTCGAGGTGCGCAAGAACTCTGCTCCGGTCGATCCGAGCGGCTATCTCGAATAGAACAAGAACAAATTGCGGGCCGCCTGACCTCCAGTCCGGCCCGCCGGCTTCAGCCCGCTCCGCCAGGAGCGGGCTTTTTCACTGCAGCCGGTGATGGGCTATCAGTCCTTGAGCGGCTTGCCGAGGCGTCCGGCAAGATCCTGGGTGAACTGCCAGGCGACGCGGCCGGAGCGGCTGCCGCGCGTCGTTGCCCATTCCAAGGCTTCCGCGCGCAACGTCTCGGGATCAATCGCGAGGGCATGGTAACGGACATAGCCGTCGATCATGTCGAGATATTCGTCCTGCGAGCATTTGTGGAAGCCGAGCCACAGGCCGAAGCGGTCGGAGAGCGAGACTTTTTCCTCCACCGCTTCCGACGGGTTGATCGCGGTCGAGCGCTCATTGTCGATCATATCGCGCGGCAACAGATGGCGCCGGTTCGACGTGGCGTAGAAGATGACATTGGCCGGGCGGCCCTCGACGCCGCCTTCGAGCGCTGCCTTGAGCGACTTGTAGGAAGTGTCGTCATGGTCGAAGGAAAGATCGTCGCAAAACAGGATGAAGTGGTAGGGCGCCGCCTTCAAAAGGCTCATCAGCTTGGGCAGGGTGTCGATGTCCTCGCGATGGATCTCGATCAGCTTCAGCGGCCGGTCGAGCTTGTCCGAGGCATTGACCTTGGCGTGCACGGCCTTGACCAGCGACGACTTGCCCATGCCGCGCGCGCCCCAGAGCAGCACATTGTTGGCGGCGAAGCCGGACGCGAAGCGCTCGGTGTTGTCGAGCAGGATGTCGCGGACCCGGTCGACGCCGCGGATCAGGCCGATGTCGACGCGATTGACCTTGTGGACCGGCTCCAGGTAGCCGGGATCGGCCTGCCAGACGAAGCAATCGGCCACGCCGAGTTCGGTCTCGGGAACCGGTGGCGGGGCGAGACGGGAGACCGCGTCGATCAGGCGGTCGAGCTTTTTGTTCAGGGCATCCAGGCTATCGGTCATTTCCGGTCTTTTTAACTTGGCAGTCACGGAACGTGAAACGGATCCGCGGCTGCGCACCAAGAACCAACTGCAAGCTTCTGTTGTAGCACGATCTTTTCGGCCGGCTCCAACCGGCTTCCGGCTGCGACGCTCTAGCACGCGCCAAACGGCTGGAAAAGCAACGGATTCTGCGGGTCGCGCAGTTGCATTGGCAACTTTACCGACTATATTCCGGCCAAAATTTCGCGGGGCCGTCCCGGCGGTATTTCACCATCCAGGAGTTTCTTGATGTTCGTCACACCGGCATACGCCCAAGGCGTCGGCACCTCGCCCGATATGTTCATCAGCATTTTGCCGTTTGTCCTGATTTTCGTGATCATGTATTTTCTGATCATCAGGCCGCAGCGCACGCAGTTGAAGA
>NZ_RZSV01000375.1:0-3482 GCF_004023205.1 Mesorhizobium sp. M1A.F.Ca.IN.020.03.2.1
ATGTGAGACTTGCTTTTCCGAGGCGACGCGCCTTGGAGTTTGCCTCAAACAGGGTTCGTTTTACGAGCGAAAAGACATCTCCGGCGCGCATGAAGCGGCTTCCGCTTCCTCTGCAATTTGTTCGGGCAGGACCGCGAGGCGCGGTGTGTTGCCCGAATTCGCGTATGGACATGACGCTTTGAGCGGCCCTGACAGGGCAAGACACGGAATTGAGAGACAAGAGGGTTTAATGCCTACCGTCAACCAGCTGATCCGCAAGCCGCGCCTGGCGCCGGTGAAGCGCAACAAGGTCCCGGCCATGCAGCAGAACCCGCAGAAGCGGGGCGTCTGCACGCGCGTCTACACGACGACGCCGAAGAAGCCGAACTCGGCGCTGCGCAAGGTGGCCAAGATCCGTCTGACCAATGGTTTCGAAGTGATCGGCTACATCCCGGGCGAAGGCCATAACCTTCAGGAGCACTCGGTGGTCATGATCCGTGGCGGCCGCGTCAAGGATCTGCCGGGCGTCCGCTATCACATCATCCGCGGCGTGCTCGACACCCAGGGTGTGAAGAACCGCAAGCAGCGCCGTTCGAAATACGGTGCCAAGCGTCCGAAGTAAGGGTTTCCGGCTTCGGCGCTTTTTTTGACTGCGCCGTGCCACGAGATTGAGAGACAAGAGCCATGTCCCGTCGTCACAGTGCAGAAAAGCGTGAGATCAATCCGGACCCCAAGTTCGGCGATCTGGTCGTCACCAAGTTCATGAACGCCGTCATGTATGACGGCAAGAAGTCGGTTGCCGAGACCATCGTCTACGGCGCGCTGGACCAGGTCCAGTCCAAGACCAAGCAGGAGCCGGTCGCCGTCTTCCACCAGGCGCTCGACAATGTCGCGCCGCATGTGGAAGTGCGTTCGCGTCGCGTCGGCGGCGCCACCTACCAGGTTCCGGTCGACGTGCGCCCCGAGCGCCGCCAGGCGCTGGCAATCCGCTGGCTGATCGCCGCCGCGCGCAACCGCAACGAGACCACGATGGTCGACCGCCTCTCGGGCGAGCTGATGGACGCGGCCAACAACCGCGGCACGGCCGTCAAGAAGCGTGAAGACACCCACAAGATGGCGGAAGCCAACCGCGCCTTCGCGCACTACCGCTGGTAAAGCGCGAACGAGACTGAGAGGCACCTCCCATGGCCCGCGAATACAAAATCGAAGACTACCGCAATTTCGGTATCATGGCGCATATCGACGCCGGCAAGACGACGACGACCGAGCGCGTCCTGTACTACACGGGCAAGTCGCACAAGATCGGCGAAGTCCATGACGGCGCTGCCACCATGGACTGGATGGAGCAGGAGCAGGAACGCGGCATCACCATCACCTCTGCCGCGACTACGACCTTCTGGAAGGGTCGTGACGGCAAGATGCGCCGCTTCAACATCATCGACACTCCCGGACACGTCGACTTCACCATCGAGGTCGAGCGTTCGCTGCGCGTGCTCGACGGCGCCATCGCGCTGCTCGATGCCAACGCCGGCGTCGAGCCGCAGACCGAGACCGTGTGGCGCCAGGCCGACAAGTACCACGTGCCGCGCATGATCTTCTGCAACAAGATGGACAAGATCGGCGCCGATTTCTACCGCTCGGTGGAAATGATCGGCTCGCGCCTCGGCGCGCAGGCCGTCGTCATGCAACTGCCGATCGGCGCCGAGACCGAGTTCAAGGGCGTCGTCGACCTCGTCGAAATGAACGCGCTTGTCTGGCGCGACGAGACGCTGGGCGCTGCCTGGGACGTCGTCGAAATCCCGGCCGACCTCAAGGACAAGGCCGCTCAGTATCGCGAGAAGATGATCGAGGCCGCCGTCGAGATGGACGAGACTGCGCTCGAGAATTACCTCGAAGGCAACATGCCGTCGAACGACGAGATCCGCGCGCTGATCCGCAAAGGCACCATCGCGGTCAAGTTCTTCCCGATGTTCTGCGGCTCGGCCTTCAAGAACAAGGGCGTACAGCCGCTGCTGGACGCCGTGGTCGAATACCTGCCGTCGCCGATCGACGTGCCGGCCATCAAGGGTGTCGACGCCAAGACCGACGCCGAGATCGAGCGTCATGCCGACGACAACGAGCCGCTGTCGATGCTGGCGTTCAAGATCATGAACGACCCGTTCGTCGGCTCGCTGACCTTCGCTCGCATCTATTCGGGCAAGCTCACCAAGGGCACCTCGCTCGACAACACCGTGAAGGGCAAGAAGGAGCGCATCGGCCGCATGCTGCAGATGCATGCGAATTCGCGCGCCGATATCGAGGAAGCCTATGCCGGCGACATCGTCGCGCTGGCCGGCCTCAAGGACACGACGACCGGCGACACGCTCTGCGATCCGCTGCATCCGGTCATCCTCGAGCGCATGGAATTCCCCGATCCGGTCATCCAGATCGCCATCGAGCCGAAGACCAAGAACGACCAGGAAAAGATGGGCCTCGCGCTGCATCGCCTGGCGGCCGAGGATCCGTCCTTCCGCGTCAAGACCGACGAGGAAAGCGGTCAGACCATCATCGCCGGCATGGGCGAGCTGCATCTCGACATCATCGTCGACCGCATGCGCCGCGAGTTCAAGGTGGAAGCCAATGTCGGCGCTCCGCAGGTGGCCTATCGCGAGACGATCACCCGGACCCATGAGCAGGACTACACGCACAAGAAGCAGACGGGCGGTACCGGCCAGTTCGCTCGCGTCAAGATCGTGTTCGAGCCGAACACCGAGAGCGAAGAGTTCCTGTTCGAGTCCAAGATCGTCGGCGGCGCGGTGCCGAAGGAATACATCCCCGGCGTCGAGAAGGGTATCCAGAGCGTCATGGGTTCCGGCCCGTTTGCCGGCTTCCCGATGATCGGCGTCAAGGCGACGCTGATCGACGGTGCCTTCCACGACGTCGACTCCTCGGTGCTGGCGTTCGAAATTGCCTCCCGCGCCTGCTTCAAGGAAGCCGCACCCCGGCTTGGTGTGCAGCTGCTGGAGCCGATCATGAAGGTCGAGGTCGTGACGCCGGAAGACTATGTCGGCGGCGTTATCGGCGACCTCAACGGCCGTCGCGGCCAGATCCAGGGCCAGGAAGCGCGTGGCGTGGCCGTCGTCATCAACGCGATGGTGCCTTTGGCCAACATGTTCAAGTACGTCGACAATCTGCGTTCGATGTCGCAGGGCCGCGCCCAGTACACGATGCAGTTCGACCACTATGAGCCGGTCCCTACGGCGGTGGCCCAGGAAGTCCAGAAAAAGTACGCGTGAGAATGCCTGTGCCACCGGAACCGCGGCTCTTACGCGTTTCCGGTTCGGCTGGAGCGAATATCAATTTCCCCGAGCGGGATGAGTAAGACGGAGAAATACAGTGGCAAAAGGTAAATTCGAGCGCACCAAGCCGCATGTGAACATTGGCACGATCGGCCACGTCGATCATGGCAAGACGTCGCTGACGGCGGCGATCACGAAGTATTTTGGCGAATACAAGCGCTATGA
>NZ_RZSV01000376.1:0-3477 GCF_004023205.1 Mesorhizobium sp. M1A.F.Ca.IN.020.03.2.1
GTCCCGGTTGATCTCCAGTCCATGCCGCGCGGCTTCATTCGGCGTGAAGGCGATCGACTTTGCCAGCGAGCGGGCAGCGTCGAGCTTCACACTGATCGCGCCGAAACGTTGCATCCGCTCGGAGGAGACGATCCCCAAGCGGTCGGCCAGCGGCGTCAGCCGCTCGTCGGCATTGTCGGCGCGCAGCGAAAGCCGGAACTCCGCCCGCGAAGTGAACATGCGATAGGGTTCGGCGATGCCGCGGCTGATGAGGTCGTCGATCATCACGCCGACATAGGCTTCGGTGCGGCTGAGCACGACTGACTCGCTTGACGATGCCCTGCGCGCGGCGTTGATGCCGGCAAGCAGGCCCTGCGCGCCGGCTTCCTCGTAGCCGGTGGTGCCGTTGATCTGCCCCGCCAAAAAAAGCCCGGCGACGCGTTTCGTCTCCAGCGTCGGCTTGAGCTCGCGCGGGTCGACATGGTCATATTCGATGGCGTATCCCGGCTGCAGCATCGTCGCCCGTTCCAGGCCGGGGATCGTCTTCAACATGTCGAGCTGCACCTCTTCCGGCAGCGAGGTCGAGATGCCGTTCGGATAGACGGTGTCGTCGTCGAGGCCCTCCGGCTCGAGGAAGATCTGGTGACCCTCGCGGTCGCCGAACTTGACGATCTTGTCCTCGATCGAGGGACAGTAGCGCGGCCCAACGCCTTCGATCGAGCCGGAATACATCGCCGAACGCTTCAAATTGAGGCGAATCAACTCATGTGTCGCCTGCGTAGTGCGTGTGATACCGCAGTTGATCTGCGGGTTCGCGATGCGGTCTGTCATCAGCGAGAACGGCACCGGCTGATCGTCTGCAGCCTGGCCTTCCAGCGAGGCCCAATCGATGGTGCGGCCGTCGAGGCGAGGGGGCGTCCCGGTCTTCAGCCGCCCGAGCTTGAAACCGGCCCGCGCCATCGTCGCCGAGAGCCCATGGCTCGCCTGCTCGTTCATCCGGCCGGCGACGATCTTCCTCTCTCCTATATGGATTAGCCCGTGCAGGAACGTGCCGGTCGTCAGCACCACGGCGCCGCAGGCGAGCCGCCTGTCACCGGAGACCAGCACGGCCGCAACCCGACCGTCCTCGATCTCGAGGTCCAGGACTTCGCCTTCCACCACGTCGAGATTGGCCTGCTCGCGGATCGCCGCCTGCATGGCAAGACGATAGAGCTTGCGGTCGGCCTGGGTCCGCGGCCCACGCACCGCCGGGCCCTTGCGGCGGTTCAGCAGGCGGAATTGGATTCCGGCCGCCTCCGCGATGCGGCCCATCAACCCGTCCCTGGCGTCGATTTCGCGCACGAGATGACCCTTGCCGAGGCCGCCGATGGCCGGATTGCAGGACATGACGCCGATCGTCTCGAAGCGCAGCGTCACCAGCGCCGTCCGGGCGCCGGCGCGCGCAGCCGCGCCCGCCGCTTCGCATCCGGCATGGCCGCCGCCCACCACCACCACGTCATAGTGATCGGTCATTGCAAGAATCCGTTTCAGAGATGCTTTGACACATGTCCCCGCCAGCCTCCGCTGTCAAGGAGCAGTCCGTTGCGGAGGTGATCGCCGGGAATGGGCTGCGTGCAGTAGTCTGCCTGTCCGACCTCGTCCCGAAGGAAGGAAGGCGCTTATCCCACGGACGATTTTTCACTTCTCAAGCGCTGCGAATCAGCGCTGTTGCTTTAGTGGCCAGCCGTCCTCGCCTTCTACGAGGCAGGCAATGAGGGGCAGCGCCGTTTGGCCCTTGATCTATTGGCACGCCACGCGTCTGGAGCCGGACTCGTTTCACGTGAAACACCCATCCGCCAACATCCTGTCGCTGTTTCACGTGAATCATCCGCCCGCAACCGCCCCGCGTTTCACGTGAATCACTTGCCAATGCAGAACTGCGAAAAGATGACGTCGAGCATATCCTCGACATCGACGGCGCCGATAATACGCCCAAGCCGGTCCGTGGCCACCCGCAACTCTTCCGCGCGCAGCTCCAGGCTTTGCCCCGACAGCGCCGCCGAGAGAAAATCCTTCGCCTCCTCCAGCAGCTCGATATGGCGGAGCCTCGACGGCAAGATCTCACCGGCCCCTCCGACTGCGGCAGCGGCGCGACCCGCAATCTCGTCCAGCAGTTCCGAAATTCCGGTACCTTCCTTGGAAGAGATGGCCACATCATAGGCCCCTCTACGCGCTCCCATGAGATCGGTTTTGGTCCCGATCCTCAGGAGCGGAACACCTGTCGGAACCGCGCCGACGGGCTGTGGATCGACCATATCCTCCAGCAGCAAAACCAGGTCCGCGCCACCGGCCTTGGCACGCGCTCGTTCGATGCCGATCGTCTCCACCTTGCCGGCGGCCTCGCGCAGGCCTGCCGTATCGACGACCCGAACTCTCATCCCGTGGAGGTCCAGCACCACCTCCAGCAGGTCGCGCGTGGTGCCCGGCTCGTCGGTGACGATTGCCGCCTCGCGTTGGGCCAGGGCGTTGAACAGACTGGACTTGCCGGCATTCGGCGCGCCGAGGATGACGACCTCGAAGCCATCGCGAATGATCTCGGCCGCCTTGAACCCCTGAATATGGCGTTCGATCTCGTCGGCCATCGCCGCCACATCGGTCCAGACCGCCTTCGAGACCGAACCCGGCACATCCTCCTCCTCAGCGAAGTCGATTTCCGCCTCGATCATTGCCCGGGCATGGATCAACCGCCGGCGCCACCCCGAATAGAGCTCGCTCTGCGCGCCCTCGGCGTTACGCACGGCAAAGCGTCGCTGCGCCTCCGTCTCGGCATTGACGAGGTCCGCCAGCGCCTCGGTCTCGACCAGATCGAGCTTGCCGTTGAGAAAGGCGCGCCGCGTGAATTCGCCAGGCTGGGCATGTCTGACGCCGGCAAAGCCGGTGAGCGTTTCCAGCATTTTTGCCGCAACGGCGCGGCTGCCGTGTACATGGAACTCGCCAACGTCCTCGCCGGTGAAGCTGCTAGGTCCGGGAAAGAACACGACAAGCCCGTGATCGATGACCGAACCGTCCGGTGCCATCAGCTTGCGCAAAGTGGCAAAGCGATCCTTAATACCGCCGCCGGCAATCGTTTCGAGTACGAATCGAGTCTTCGGGCCGGAGATGCGGATCACGGCGATGCCGGCGGGCAGGCGACCGCTCGAAAGCGCTACGATAGATTCCTTCGAGGTTGCCATTTGCCCGACCTGCCGAACCACCCTAGGTATCTTGTTTCAGGCGCCGTTCCGGACGTCAGCCGTAGCTTTCCCGGAATTGCCTGCTCATCAACGAAGCCGAGCCGCTCATTGTGACCTTGCCCGCGCGAAACCTGCTTGCCGAAGAGGCCAGCCCCTATCTGCAGCAGCACAGCGACAATCCCGTGCATTGGCGGGGCTGGTCGCCGGACGCCCTTGCCGAGGCGAAGGAACTCGGACGGCCGATCCTGCTGTCCATCGGCTATGCCGCCTGCCACTGGTGCCATGT
>NZ_RZSV01000377.1:0-3473 GCF_004023205.1 Mesorhizobium sp. M1A.F.Ca.IN.020.03.2.1
ATCCAGCCTGACATGGCCCAGCGAGGGTCGCATCGTGCCGACGATGAGACGGCAGAGCGTGGTCTTGCCGGAGCCGGACGAGCCGATCACGCCGCAGGTCTGGCCGGGCTCGACACCGAAGCTTATCGCGTTCAGCAGGGCCTGCGGGGTTCCCGGCGCGTAATAGTGCAGGTTCTCTAACTTCAGCCGGCCTTGCGGGCGCGGCAAGGTGACGCCGACGTTCTGCGACGACCCGGTGGCGGCAAAGAGCTTGATCAGGTTCTGGCGCGCGGCCCGAGCGTTGACCAGGCTGCGCCAGGCGCCGATGGAGCGTTCGATCGGCGCCAGCGCGCGGCTGAGCAGGATGGAAGCCGCAATCATCGACCCGCCCGTGAGTTCGCGGTGCAGGACGAAATAGGCGCCGAGCCCCAGCACGGCCACCTGGAGGGCGAGGCGCAGGGAGCGCGACAGGCTGCCGATGACGGTGGTGCGCTGGAAAATGCGGGACTGCAGAGCTGTGAGAGCTTGCTGGTTTTGCTCCCAGCGCAACAGCGCCGGCTCGGACATGCCGAGCGAGCGCAATGTTTCGGCGCCATCGACAAATTGACCGACGGCGGCCTGGCTGCGGCGCAACCCTGCGGCTGCTTCCTGGTTTTTGCGGCGAGTGAGGAAATCGTTGGCTAGAGCGCAGCAGAACAGAAGCACCGCGCCGGCAAGGCCGAGCACCCCCAATGCCGGATGCAGAAACCACATGAACGCCATGAATACCGGCGTCCATGGCGCGTCGAGAAAGGTCAGAATGCCGTCGCCGGCAATGAAGCTGCGAAGATCGCTAACGTCCTTCAGGCCGGCTTCGACGTTGCTGCCGGCCAGGCGCGCCGCCATGGCGCGTTCGATCACCGGGACGCTGAGCTGGTCGTCCAGCCATTGGCTGATATGCCCCAGCATCATCCGGCGGGCATGTTCCAAGAGGCCATAGACGGCAATGGCGCCGATGACGGCAAGGGTGAGCCACAGCAGCGTGTCGATCGAGCCGCTCGACAGCACCCTGTCATAGATCTGCAGCATGTAGATGGTGCTGGCAAGCAGAAGAAGATTGGTTAGCAAGCTGAAGAGGAAAAGGGCCGGCGCCTGGCGGCGCGCCAGACGCATCACTTCCTGGAATTGCGGCCTTGGCTGCATCACGGAACCCCCCGTTTCGATGCCTTACTGCCGAGTTCCAACGGGGGCAGCACTTGGCCGCCCCCGCTGCTTCTGTGTCAGGCGATGTCGACGAGTATGTGCTGGACGGTGGTCATATCGCCGTCCGCGTCCGCGATTTGGACGCCGAAGTCGAGGTGCGCGTCCGGCGTCGTGGTCTGCGTCGTGGTGAAGCCGATGTCCACGATTTTGATGACGTCGTTGTCGGCGACGGCTGTATCCACACCGTTCACCTTGGCCACGTCGTTGTCCCAAATCACCAACGGGGCGGAAAGGCTGCCACCATTCGCGCCGACCGCGCTATTCAGGTCGATCGCGGTAGCACCGCCGAGAGCGGCGTTGGTACCGGCCGGCGCACTACCGGCCCCGACCAGACCGTTGCCGGACTGCATGATCTGGACGCCTTGGAGCACCCAGTTCTCACCGGCACCGTTGTAGTCGTTTCGCTCTATGATCACTAGGCCGTCGTTGTTATCAAGCTGGAAGTCGGCGGCGTATGCGGAAGGTACCTGACCCGTCTTGTAGATGTCGGCGTTCGAGATGTAGATCGCCTTTGTCGTCGTAAGCGCCGGGTTGGCAGTAGACACGAGATTAACGATGACCATCAGGTCCTCGTTGCCGATACCGTCAAACTTGATGGCCATGTCGTTAGCCGTCTGGGTCGGGACGTGATTGGCACCGTTGTCGGTCGAGATACCCGGTGAGGTGTCGAAGAACCGAAGCGTCAGTGCCTCGCCCTTCTGGATAGTGTCGCCAGCGACCCCGTTCGTGGTCTGGGTTGCAGAAACCCAGTCTTCGTTGTTGTTGGTGACGAACTGGCCGGGGTTCCACACCTTGTCACCAGCAACCGGCGCGCCGTCGTCATCGCCGAGACCTAAGGGGATGCTCGAAGTTGCCGAGTTCGCCGTGAACTGCACGAAGAAGTCCCGATCGGTCGTTTCGGGTGTGCTGTCCGCCTCGAAGAGCTTCTCCACCACGATCAACGGGTGACCGGTATTGCTCGTGGGCTGCTTGGAGAGAAGCTCACTGGTGTGCAGGATGTCCCTGGTGAAGCCCTCCACCGCGTCGTTCAAGGTGATGGTGTAGGTGTCACTGTCCTTGTTGAAGACAAGGGTACCGCCCGCCGTGGCCATCTGATTGCCGGCCGTGTTCGGGTCGCTATCGTAGGAGATTTGCCAATTGAACGAAGCTTCGGTGGCGCTTTCCGACTGTAGCGTCGCGAACGAGCTGATGAATGGGGTCGGCGTGCCAGGGACAAGACCGGTGAGATTGCCATCAAGGCTGAGCTGGATGCCGGGAAGCACGCCATCCTGGTCGACGAAGTCCGAGTGCGTGGCGTCGTAGTAGGAAGCCGGGCGGCCGTCCGAACCGATGTCGTAGCCAAAAGCACCAGATGCCGTTTGACCGACTGCGTTGCCCAAGGTCTCGTGAGTACCATTGCTTCCACCCCCGGATGCGTCACCGTCGAACGGCACCGTGATCGTCGGGCCGTCGTCCTTGAAGGTGAGGTTTTGGCCGATGTTGAGTGTGGTCGATGTATGATCACCGTCCTTGTCGGTGATGGTCGCGGTGAGCGTAACTAGGTTATCCGCGTCCAGTGTCTTGCTTTCGTCCGGGTCGCTGGTCGGATGGACCACTGCCCGGAGTTGATCCAGGGTGACGCTGCCGGTGCCGCTAACAGAGACCGTGAAGACAAGGTCATTGCTCGTGGCGGTGCGACCTTCGATCACAGTGCCATTGAGCGTGAGGACGACGGCCTGACCGGTTAAGGTGTCGGTAAGGCCGGTCGAACCAGCAGTAAAGCCGAGTGCGTAGGTGACCGTGCCTGCGCCGTCGGCACCGAAGGCCGTGCTGAAGTTCGCCGCAAAGCTCTTCGTGTCGTTAGTCGTAAGAACCGTGTCGTCGACAGTGAGCGTAGGCTCGGTGCCGGTCGTCGAGATGCTCGGGCCGTCGTCCTTGAAGTTGAGGTTCTGGCCGATGTCGAGGGTGGCCGGTGCGTGGTCGCCGTCCTTGTCGGTAACCGTCGCGGTCAGTTTGATCAAATTGTCGGCGGCCAGAGTCGTGCTCTCGTCCGGGTCGCTGGTAGGATGGACCACCGCGCGGATCTGATCGAGGGTGACGTTGCCCGAGGCATCGACAGAGACCGTGAACACGAGGTCGTTGCTCGTGGCGGTTCGACCTTGGATGACGCCGCCATTCAGCGAGAGGACGACCGCTTGCCCGGTCGCGGTGTCGACAAGTCCGGTCGAACCGGCAGTAAAGCCGAGTGCGTAGGTCACCGTGCCGGCCCCGTC
>NZ_RZSV01000378.1:0-3434 GCF_004023205.1 Mesorhizobium sp. M1A.F.Ca.IN.020.03.2.1
GTTTTGCGTCTCGCCGCGCCGGATGCGCCCAAAGGACTCGCTCTCTTCGGCGCGCTCCAGCCCGTCGAGCGACATCATCAGCGAAGCGACGCGGCGCGCCGAGGCGTTCCAATCGGCCAGGCGCGGATAATTGTCGACCAGCCAGCCGAACGCGCCTTGCACGATGGCAAAGGCGGAGGCCGCCTGCATGACCTGGCCGAGCGACATCGAGCCTTCGAGGAATTTCGGCGCGCAGAGCAGCACCGGCACCACCGGCGCGAACAGCATCGACCCTTGCGAGACAATCGCGGTGCGCATGTGCTGTCCGGTCAGCAGCGCCCATTGCCTCAGCACATGGCCGAAATTCCTGTCGATGCCGCTGCGCTCCTCCGCCTCGCCGCCGAGCAGCGCGATGCTTTCGCCGTTTTCGCGGACGCGCGTCAGCGTATAGCGGAATTCGGCTTCCGCCTGGTTCTTCCGCTCCGAAAGCTGCACGAAATGGCGGCCGATGACCACCATCGAGGTCGAGGTGATGGCGGCATAGATGACCGCGGTGACGACGAGGAAGCCGGGGATGGTGATGCTCTCGCGGCCGAGCGGCAAGGTGAGCGCGCCGCCGATGGTCCACAGCACGACGATAAAGGTCGAGGCCGCCAGAAAGGCGTTGAGGACGCCGGAGATGAAATCGACGGGGGACTCGGTGGCGATGCGCAGATCTTCGGTGAGACGGGCTTCGGGGTTCGAGTGGTCGCCGGCGACGAGGTTCAGCTGATAGTAGCGGCCGCTGGCCAGCCAGCGCGCGATGACAGATGTGGTGAGCCAGGAGCGCCAGCGGCGCTGGATCGTCATACGCAGATAGACCTGAGCGACGACGAGGCTGGCGCTTCCGGCGACTAGCGGCACGAAGACGGCGCTCAGCATATAGACGGTGTGGACATTGCGCTGTTCGATGGCGTCGAAGAAGGCGCGGTTCCAGACATTGATGCCATACTGGAAGCCGACATTGACGCAGATCAGCACCAACAGCCCAATCGTAAACGGCCATGCGAGCTTGTCGCCATTCCGGCCCCAGTAGCCGCGCCCGCTGATCCAGAACCGCCTAAAGAGGTACTTCCTGCGCGCCTGCTCGGCCTCCTCGGGCGTCAGCTTCGGACCGGGCTCGACGGATTCCGGCGGCGGCGGCGCCGGTTCGCCGACGGCCTCCGGCGTGGCTTCGGCCGGCTCCTCTTGCTCGGGCGATTGCTTCGGGGGCGACCTTTCTTCGCGGGGTCTTTCCGGGTGCAAGCTTTCCGGCGGCGACTTTTCCGGCCGCGTCTTGCCCGGGGGTGCCTTCGCTGCGCCGGTCTTTGCGGGGCGCGACTTCCCGGCACCGCGCGGCTGGGCGCCGTCGGCCGATCTTGGCTTGAGCTTTGCTTCAGACATCAGCCGACAACGGCTCAAAAATCAGAAGGTTTCACGATCTCGGCGAGAGATGTTGCCTGCCCGCTCGGGCCTCGACCTCACCTCACCCGGCAAAACCCCGCCGCGCGACGGCCATGCCTTCCCACATCAGCTTGATCCCGAGCGCGCCGACCACGGCGCCGGCGGCGCGGTCGATCCAGTGCTTGGTGCCGAGATAGGCCGCGCGCGGCCGGCTGGAGGAAAAGGCGAAGGCGACGACCGCGTACCAGACGAATTCGTTGAGGAAGAGCAGCGGCGGCAGGACCAAGAGCATCCAGAGCGGCGGCGAGGCCGGCAGCATGGCCGCGAACATCGAGGCGTAGAAGATCGCCGTCTTCGGATTGGCGAGCTGGACCAGAAGCGCGCGCCGCAGCGCCCGCCAGAACGAGCCGGCGCGCGCCGAGGCATCGTTCGCGATCTCGATCGGCTGATTGGCGCCGCGCCAGATCTTTATGCCGATCCACAGCAGATAGGCGCCGCCGGCGACGCGCAGGAAAATGTCCAGCCAGGCGACCTGGACGAGCAGCGCGGTCAGGCCCGCGACCGCGATGATGGCGAAGATGAAGCCGCCGATGCCCATGCCGATCGCCGCCGCTAGGCCGTCACTGCGCTCGCCGGCGACCGCGATACGCGAGACGACGACGAAGCTCGGCCCCGGGCTCATCGCCCCCAGCAGGAAAACGCCAAGGATGGAAAGGATGGTTGCAATCTCGGACAAGACTTCCTCCGCAGGTCGGCTGCAATTCCCTGCGCAGTACAATGCACGCGCCGCACGCCTTGTCACCATCCTGGCGGGCGATCGGCGAGCGCGAGCATGCCGAGACGGCGTCTGGTCAGGCAGGAGCCGCGCCCTATGTCTTCCGCGGCCCGTCCAGCCATCGGGCGAAACACCGCCTTTTGCAGAACAAGCGGCAGTTGCTTGGGTTGGCAGCCGTGTTCTGCAGTCGTACGGTATATGGCGGAAGTGCCTCTGCACACGGGGAGACTTCAGATGAAAGCTGCCGCAGAACGCGACCCTCGCAGGCGCGAGCTTTTGAAGGATCACGGCCCAGCCGGACTGGCCGCGAAGTCTGTTTCCGGCCGCGCCGCAGCCCAGCAGCGCCGACGACGCGCCGCCCACAGTCAAGACGTCCCGCCGATCCGTTCGCGCCAAGCATGATCCGTTCCAGTGCTTTCCTTCCCTAGACCGAGGCGAGGCCGCTCGCCGCTCTGGATAGGCTTGATCGCAACGCTCTCGGGCTGCGCGGGCGGGGTGCTCGACCCGCAGGGCCCGATCGGCGCGGGCAACCGCACGATCCTGCTCAACTCGCTGGCGGTCATGCTGGTCATCGTCATTCCGACGCTGGTGGCGCTGCTTTTGTTTGCCTGGATGTTCCGCGCCTCCAACCGCAACGCCCGCTACGAGCCGGAATTCACCTATTCGGGCCGCATCGAGCTGATCGTCTGGTCGATCCCGACGCTCACCATCCTCTTCCTCGGCGGTCTGATCTATTACGGATCCTACCATCTCGACCCGCGCCGGCCGATCGCCTCCAGCCAGCCGCCGCTCGACATCCAGGTGGTGGCGCTCGATTGGAAATGGCTGTTCCTCTACCCCGACCAGGGCGTCGGAACGGTCAACCAGCTGGTCATCCCGGCCGGCGTTCCCGTTCATTTCAAACTGACCTCGGCCAGCGTGATGAACACCTTCTTTGTGCCGCAGCTCGGCAGCATGATCTATGTCATGAACGGCATGCAGACCGAGCTCAACCTGCAGGCCGATCGCGACGGCGACTATCTCGGCCTGTCGGCGCATTTCAGCGGCGACGGCTTTTCCGACATGAATTTCCGCGTGCGCGCCGTCCCGCCCGACGAATTTGCGCGCTGGGCCTCTTCGCTGCATGGCGCCGGCGGCGTGCTCAACGCGCGCGCCTATGGCGAGCTTGCCCGGCAGAGCATCAACGTGCCGCCGGCCTCGTTCGGCGTCGTGCAGGACGGCCTGCTCGACGCGATCGTGCGCCAGACGCTGCCGCCCG
>NZ_RZSV01000379.1:0-3433 GCF_004023205.1 Mesorhizobium sp. M1A.F.Ca.IN.020.03.2.1
GGAGGGCACCGATGCCAGCGGCAAGAAGCGCGACATCACCAGGCCGACTCTCGAGCCGCCGCTGGGATCAGCCGCCTACAAGATCGCCAGCTTCAAGCCGGGTTCCGAGATCGTCTGGCAGCGCGTGGCTGATTACTGGGGCGCCAAGCTGCCGGTGAAGATCGGCCGGGAGAACTTCGACACTCAGCGCTTCACCTACATACTGGACGAGAATGCTGCGTGGCAGGCCTTTACCAAGGGCGGGCTAGACGACATCAAGGCCGAAAACAGCTCGCGGCGGTGGGCGACGGCTTACAACTTTCCGGCGGTGAACGCCGGCGACGTGATCAAAAAGGAATTCAAGACCACTTCGCCGGAGCCGATGCAAGCCTTCATGCTGAACCAGCGCCGGCCGCTGTTCCAGGATCGCCGGGTCCGCGAGGCGCTAACCTATCCCTATGACTTCGAGACGATGAACCGAACGCTGTTCTTCAATTCCAACACGCGCACCCAAAGCTATTTCCAAGGTACGGAACTCGCGTCGAGCGGATTGCCGCAAGGCAAGGAACTCGAAATCCTCGAGAAGTATCGCGACAAGCTGCCGCCTGAACTGTTCACCCAGGAATTCAAGCTGCCGGTCTACGACTCACCGCAAGCGGAGCGGAAATATCTGAAGCAGGCTGTCGACCTCTTCGCCCAGGCCGGCTGGGTGATCAAGGGCGGCAAGATGATGAACGCCAAGAGCGGCGCGCCGTTCAAATTCGAGATCCTCGGCACGTCCGACACGGATCAGATCCTCTCCGGCAACTATATCGCCAATCTGCGCAAGATCGGCGTCGATGCGACGCTGCGCATCATCGACCCCAGCCAGTACGTCAACCGCGTCAACAATTTCGACTACGACGTCATCACCAACGTGCTGCAGCAGTCGGATTCGCCCGGCAACGAACAGCGCGATTTCTGGAGTTCGAAGTCCGCCGATTCACCCGGCTCGCGCAATTACTCCGGCATCAAGGACCCGGTCGTCGACGCGCTGGTGGACCGCGTCATCTTCGCCACCGACCGCGACGATCTCGTCGCCGCCACTCATGCGCTCGATCGCGTGCTGTTGTGGAACTACTATACCGTGCCGCAATACTACCGGGCGGTGGTCTGGCTTGCCTACTGGAACAAGTTCGGCATGCCCGAAAAGCAGCCCAGCTACCGTGGCGCCGATATCGACTCCTGGTGGATCGATACGGCGAAGGAAAAGGCATTGACCGCCAAATACAGGGGTAACTGATGAGGCGGCAGACATTGCTTCCTCGTCGCGACTTCCTGGCGCTCGGCGCGGCGGCGACTGCCGCAGCGCTGCTGCCGGGTCGGGCTTTCGCTCAGACCCCGACCGGTGTCAAATTGCATGGGCTGTCGGCGTTCGGCGATTTGAAATACAAGCCTGACTTCGCGCATTTCGACTATGTCAACGTCGATGCGCCGCAAGGCGGCACCTTCAATTTCCAGCCTTTCAACTGGGTCGCGAACCAGACCCCGCTGACCTTCAGCACCCTGAATTCATTCGTCCCCAAGGGCGATGCGCCGCAGCGCACGGAAATGTGCTTCGATGCGCTGATGGTGCGGGCGCTTGACGAGCCCGACGCCGTCTATGGGCTGATCGCCGACGGGGTCACGATTTCCGACGACCGCAACGGCTTCACCTTCTCGCTGCGCCCGCAGGCCCGTTTCCACGACGGCACGCCGCTGACGGCCGAGGATGCCGCCTTCACCTTCAAGCTGCTGAAGGACAAGGGGCACCCAGACTATTCGCTGTCGTTGACGCATCTGGAGGACGCCGTAGCGGTGGACGCCCACACGCTTGAACTCAAATTCTCAGGCAAGCAGGCCTCCCGCACGATTCTCAACGTCGTCCAGATGCCGATCCTGTCGAAAGCCTTCTATACGGCCAATCCGTTCGATTCCTCGCAGATGAATCCTCCGTTGGGTTCAAGCGCCTACAAGATCGGCCGCTGGTCGGCCGGGGCCTGGATCGAATATGAGCGGGTGGCCGACTATTGGGGCAACGATCTTCCGGTCAATCGCGGCCAGAACAATTTCCAGCGAATTCGCATCGAATCCTACCAGAACCGCAACGCCGCGTTCGAAGCGTTCAAGAAGGGCGAGATCCTCTACAGGGAAGAATCCGTTTCGCGTGTCTGGGCCACGGGTTACGATTTTCCGGCTGTCACAGCCGGCAAGGTGGTGAAGCACGAATTCCCGGCGGAAAAGGTGCCTTCCATGCAGGCCACCGCCGTCAATCAAAGGCGGGAACAGTTCCGGGACTCCCGCGTTCGGCAGGCGATCGCACTCTGCTTCGACTTCGAATGGACCCGACGCAATTTCTTCTACGGCTCATATGAGCGCTCGCAGTCTTGCTTCGAGAAATCGGATTTTCGCGCCGAAGGCGTGCCGTCGCCGCAGGAACTGACTTTGCTGGAGCCGCTGCGGGATCAGATTCCGCCCGAGACTTTCGGCGAAGCCGTGACCCAGGCTGTATCGAACGGCTCAGGCCGCGACCGCCAATTGCTGGGCAAGGCGGCGAAGCTTCTCGCCGAGGCCGGCTGGAAGCGATCCGGCGCGTTTGTCGTGAACGACAAGGGCGGACGGCTATCAGCCGAAATCCTCGTCGACGACGACGCGTTCGTGCAGATTTACTCGCCCTGGGTCGACAATATGAAGGCTGTCGGCATCGATGCCTCAATCCGGCTGGTCGATGCCGCGCAGTATCAATTGCGACAGAACACATTCGACTACGACATGATCTCCGCCGCCTTCTCCTTTAGCGCAACCCCGACCCGTGATGACCTCGAGACCTTCTTCCATTCGCGAAGCGCGTCGGTCTCAGGCTCTCGGAACCTGCCGGGCATAGCGAGTCCGGCTATAGACGCGCTGATCGACGCCGTCGGCGCGGCCAAGGACCGTGAGAGCCTCACCGTCGCCATGCGGGCGCTCGATCGGGCCTTGCGCGCTCGGCGCGATTGGATTCCAAGTTGGCATCTGGCGAATCACCGAAGCGCCTATTGGGACATGTTCGGCTTTCCCGAGCAGAAGCCCGATTTCGGCTTTCCGGTCGAAGCGCTGTGGTGGGTCGACAAGGGCAAGGCGGCGAAAATTGGCAAAGGGTGAATTTCTTGCGGGCGAAGGCGCCGCCCCTCACCTGCCTGTCGGCATCCTCTCCCCGTATAGTGGCGGGGAGAGGGAAGCCATCATCTATGGTTTCGCCAATCACAAGCGCCGTGGCGAACGTGCCGAGATCGCGGCCAGCCCCTTTCTCCCCGTCACTTTACGGGGAGAAATGTCCGGCAGGACGATGAGCGGCGGCGCCGACGCCGACAATTGGTCTGAAGCGATTGCCTCGGGGACGCCTCCAGATACAGTGGTCTTCCCCAAGGAGGGCAACATCTGATGGGCGGCTATATCC
>NZ_RZSV01000037.1:0-34471 GCF_004023205.1 Mesorhizobium sp. M1A.F.Ca.IN.020.03.2.1
GCTGGGAGGTGATGCGCCCCTCGCGAAACCGCCGCTGGGGCCATCCGGCGATGATTGCGCTGATCGAGAAGCTCGCTCGAGACGCCCAGGCGGATGGCTGGCCGGGGCTGCTGGTCGGCGATGTCTCGCAGCCGCGCGGCGGCCCGATGACGACCGGCCATGCCTCGCACCAGATCGGCCTCGATGCCGACATCTGGCTGACGCCGATGCCGCGGCGGCCGCTGACCATGGCGCAGCGCGAGAGCATGAGCGCGACGCTGATGGTCGACGAGAAGACGCATCTGGTGAAGGACGCGCTGTGGACGCCGTCCCATACGCGGCTTTTGAAGCGTGCGGCGAGCTACCCTGAGGTCGAGCGCATCCTGGTCAATCCGGGCATCAAGAAGAAACTTTGCGACACGGTCACTGGCGATCGCTCCTGGCTGCGCAAGATCCGGCCGTTCTGGGGCCATGACTATCATTTCCACATGCGTATCGGCTGCCAGGCGGGCTCGCCTGGCTGCAAGGCGCAGGAGGCGACGCCGGCCGATGACGGCTGCGGCAAACCGCTTGCCTGGTGGTTCACCGAGGAGCCGTGGCGGCCCAACAAGAACCCGGATGCGCCGAAAGCGCGCGATCTGATGACCATGGCCAATTTGCCGAAGGAGTGCCAGGCGGTGCTTGCAGCGCCGGACGCGCCTTCTCTGGAAGCGGTCACCTATCAGGGCGACGGCGCGGCAGCGGTGGCGGCGGCCAAATCGAAAGCGACCGAGCCGGCGGAGACGATCTCCAGCGATGCGGCGACGCTGCCGGCGGCGGCGAGCTCCTTTGCGCCGACGCCCAAAATCGGCATTCCAGTGCCCCGGCCAAGGCCGGGGAACTGAGGCCACGCCACGGCGTCCAGATGGTCGAGGCCGGCGGCGCCCCTCATCCGCCTGGCTGCCCGCAATGCGGGCTTTCTTCTTGCGAAGCTGGCGATTGGCGAAACCATTGGCGACGGGGAGAGGATGCCGGCAGGCAGGTGAGGGGCGGCGCCGACGCTCGAGATAGGCGCCAAAGCCGCTTTCCCTTTGCAGGACCATGCGCTAGTCAGCGACGGAGCGGGAACGAACGGGACAAAAAGCATGGTTGGCGAAGACGATACAGCGCTGCGGTTTCCGGTCCTGATCGGTGATATCGGCGGCACCAATGCGCGTTTCTCGATCGTGCTCGACGCCAATTCGGAAGCGACCGAGCCGCAAATCGTCCAGACGGCCAATTTCAAGACCATCGACGAGGCGATCCAGGCGGCGGTGCTCGACCGCTCGTCGATCCAGCCGCATTCGGCGGTGCTGGCGGTGGCCGGGCCGGTCGACGGCGACGAGATCCGGCTGACCAACTGCCCGTGGGTGGTTAAGCCGCACCAGATGTTTGCCAATCTGGGCTTGAGCGAGATCGTCGTGCTCAACGATTTCGAGGCGCAGGCGCTGGCGGTGGTGGCGCTGGGCGAAGAGCATATGGAAAAGATCGGCGGCGGGACGCCGGAGCCGAATGCCGGCCGGGTCGTGCTCGGCCCGGGGACGGGGCTCGGCGTCGCGGGGCTGATCTACGCGCTGCGCCGCTGGATACCGGTGCCGGGCGAGGGCGGGCATATGGATATCGGCCCGCGCACGCCGCGCGACTTCGAAGTATTTCGGCATATCGAAAAGCTCGAGGGTCGCATCTCCGGCGAGCAGATCCTGTGCGGCCGCGGACTGGTCAATGTCTATCGCGCGGTGGCCAGGGCCGACGCAAAGCCGACGCCTTTCACGACGCCGGCGGAGGTTACGGCGGCCGCGCTCGCTAAATCCGATCCGGTGGCACAGGAAGCGCTGGAACTGTTCGTCACCTGCCTCGGCCGCACCGCGGGTGATCTCGCGCTGGTGTTCATGAGCCGCGGCGGCGTGTTCCTGACCGGCGGCATCGCGCAAAAAATCGTGCCGGCGCTGAAAGCCGGCAATTTCCGCGCCGCGTTCGAGGACAAGGCGCCGCACAGCGCGCTGATGCGCACGATGCCGGTCTATGTCATCACCCACCCGCTGGCCGCGCTTCTCGGGCTCGCCGCCTATGCCAGAACCCCGTCGCTGTTCGGCGTTCAGACCGCCGGACGGCACTGGCGGGCATGAGCGCGCCCGGGTTCGGGATGGCAATCGGCCACCGCGACGAAGTTTCGCCATAGGCAAGCCGTAGCCGGGGCGCTAAGAGGGTGCCGAAATGCTCCCTGACCTTTGACGAGAACCCACGAAGCGCTGCCGATTTGACATTTCAAAATCCAAACAAGCTAAAGGCCCGGCCCGGCGAGGTCACGGCGGTACTGCGCCGTATCATCGCCGAGAACGGCTATGACCATCGCTGGTCCTACGCGATCGTCATCGTCTGCTCGTTATTGGTTTCGGGCGCGACCGCCTTTTCGGCCTGGGTCATGGCGCCGATGGTCAATCAGATATTCTACGAGCGGAGCAGCGACGCCGTCTGGTGGATTTGCGCCGGCTTCATGGGCGCCTTCCTCGTGCGCGGCTTCGCCGGCTACGGCCAGGCGGTGATGCTGGCCACGATCGGCAACAATCTGGTCGCCCGCTACCAGAAGCGCAGCTTCGACCAACTGATGAAGCTCGGCGTCAATTTCTTCAACGACACGCGCTCGGGCCGATTGGCGGCGCAGCTGGACGAGAATATCGGCGGCATCCGCGAACTGCTGTCGCTGACATTGATTTCGATCACTCGCGACGCGGTGACGCTGGTCGGCCTGGTCGGCCTCATGGTCTACCAGGATCCGGTGTTGTCGCTGAGCTCGCTGCTGATCGGGCCGCCGCTGATCTGGGCCGTCGTCTACATCACGCGCCGGGTGCGCAAGATCAATCGGGAATCCGTGCTGATCAATTCTCGGCTGAGCGGGTCGGTGCAGGAGGCCACCCAAGGCATCGCCATCGTCAAGGCCTTCACCTTGGAAGACGAGCTGGCGCGCCGCATCGGCATCATGGCCGATACGGCCGAGCAGCGCAGCAACAAGATCGCCCGCGTCTCGGAACGGCTGTCGCCGATTTCGGACATGCTGGCCGGCCTCGCCGTGACCGCCGTCATCGCTTATTCCGGCTATCGGGCATTGTATCTCGGTCAGCCGCCGGGCGCGGTCTTTTCCTTCATCACCGCGCTGATCTTGGCCTATGATCCGGCGCGGCGGCTGGCGCGCATGCAGGTGGCGATGGAACGCGCGCTGGTCAACGCGCGCATGATCTATGAATTGCTCGACCTCGAGCCGAAACAAAGCGACGCGCCCGACGCCGCCGAAGCGAAGATCATTTCCGGCGAAGTGACCTTCAACAATGTGACGTTCGGCTATAGCGCCGACATGCCGGTGCTGAGGGATCTGAGCTTTACCGCCGCCGCCGGCAAGGTGACGGCGATCGTCGGCGCTTCGGGCGCCGGCAAGTCGACGCTGGTGGCGCTCTTGCAGCGCTTCTATGACGTCGACGAGGGCAGCATCGAGGTGGACGGCCAGGACATCTCGAAGGTGACGAAGCGGTCGCTGCGCCAATCGATCGCCTATGTCTCGCAGGCGCCGTATCTCTTCGAAGGCACGATCCGCGACAACATTCGCTACGGCCGGCTCTCGGCCACCGACGCGGAGATCGAGCAGGCGGCGAAACAGGCCGCCGCCGACGAGTTCATCCGCCAGCAGCCGCAAGGCTACGACACGCCGGTCGGCGAAGGCGGCTCGACGCTTTCCGGCGGTCAGCGCCAGCGCGTCTCGATCGCCCGTGCCATCGTGCGCCAGGCGCCGATCCTGCTGCTCGACGAGGCTACGTCGGCGCTCGACAACGAGGCCGAAGCGCGCGTCCAGGAAGCGCTCACCCATGTCATGGAAGGCCGCACCACCATCGTCATTGCGCATCGGCTGTCGACCGTGGTCAATGCCGACCGCATCATCGTGCTGGAAGAGGGACGGCTGGTTGAGGAAGGCACACACGCCTCGCTGATGGCCGACCCGCACAGCGTCTATGCCCGCTTCCACCGGGTGCAGGGCAAGAAGGGGCTGGGGCTTGTCGATGACGCCAAGACAACCCAAACTCCTCTGCCGCGCACGCGCGCGAAGAAGACCGTCGGGAGAAGCGCATGAGCGAAACGGGCGATATGGGCCTGGTGGTGGTGGGCGCCGCCGGCCGGATGGGTCAGACGCTGATCCGCGCCATCCACTCCATTCCCGGCGCGTGCGTTGCCGGTGCCGTCGAGCGGCCGGGTTCACCGCATCTCGGCAAGGATGCCGGAGAGCTCGCCGGCATCGGCAGCATCAATGTGCCGATCGCCGACGACCCGCTGCCGGCCTTCGCCAAGGCCGACGGCGTGCTCGATTTCACGGCCCCGGGCGCAAGCGTCGAATTCGCCGGCTATGCCGCGCAGGCGCGCATCGTCCATGTCATCGGCACGACCGGCTGTTCGGCCGATGACGATGCGAAGATCGCCGCGGCGGCGCGCCACGCGACCATCATCAAATCCGGCAATATGAGCCTCGGCGTCAGTCTTTTGGCGGTGCTGGTGGAGCAGGCGGCGCGCGCGCTCGATGCGCAGGATTTCGACATCGAGATCCTGGAGATGCACCACAGGCACAAGGTCGACGCGCCGTCCGGCACGGCGCTGCTGCTCGGCGGAGCGGCGGCCAAAGGACGAGAGATCGCGCTCAAGGACAACAGCGTGCGTGTGCGCGACGGCCATACCGGCGTGCGCAAGGCCGGCACGATCGGCTTCGCCAGCTTGCGCGGCGGGTCGGTGGTCGGCGAGCACAGCGTGATCCTGGCCGGCACCGGCGAGCGCATCACGCTCGCCCACCAGGCCGAGGACCGGGCGATCTTTGCCCGCGGCGCGGTCAAGGCGGCGCTCTGGGGCCGAGGCAAGAAGCCGGGCCTCTATTCCATGCGGGACGTGCTCGGCCTGGGCTGAGGCGGTTTTTTCTGCTTTTCTTCCGCAATTCCGGGCCGAAACCGCTACACACTTTTCCTGGAATTGCTCAATCCAACGACGTATCAGGAGCAAACATGTCGGGAACTCTCGTGCTCGTGCGCCACGGCCAGAGCGAATGGAACCTGAAGAACCTGTTCACCGGCTGGCGCGATGTCGACCTCACCGACCAGGGCAATGCGGAAGCGCTTGCCGCCGGCCAGAAGCTCAAGGCGCGCGGGCTCAAATTCGACATTGCCTACACCTCGGCGCTGAAGCGTGCGCAGAAGACCTGCCAGCACATTCTCGACGTGGTCGGCCAAAGCAAGCTCGAGACCGTCCGCGACCAGGCGCTCAACGAACGCGACTATGGCGATCTCTCCGGCCTCAACAAGGATGACGCGCGCAAGAAGTGGGGCGAGGAGCAGGTGCATATCTGGCGCCGCTCCTACGACGTATCGCCTCCCGGCGGCGAAAGCCTGAAGGACACCGGCGCGCGTGTCTGGCCCTATTACCTGCACGACGTGCAGCCGCATGTGCTGCGCGGCGAGACGGTGCTGGTCGCCGCGCACGGCAATTCGCTGCGGGCGCTGATCATGGCGCTGGACGGCAAGTCGGGGGAAGAGATCGTCAAGCTGGAGCTCGGCACCGGCGTGCCGGTGATCTACAAGCTCAACGCCGATTCCACCGTGGCAAAGAAGGAAGTGCTGGAGGGGTGAGGGATTCCATTGTTCCGGCCCCGCTCGGAACGGGTGGCCGTCTCGGGACAACCGCTTCAGGCTGGAATTCCGTCTCGCCGTTAACTGACCAGCGTCGGCGCCGCCCCTCACCTGCCTGCCGGCATCCTCTCCCCGTATAGTGACGGGGAGAGGGAAGCTCCGGCCGCCGATTTCGCCAATCGCCAGCGTCTCAAGAGGACGCCAACGCCGCGGCCAGCCCCTTCTCCCCGTCCTATACGGGGAGAAGTGCCCGGCACGGCGATGAGGGGCGGGGCCGACGCCGACAATTGCCGTCCGTGCCTGAAATCAACCCCAGCTGCCCTCTGGTCAGTCTTGAGCTCCTCGAAAAAACCGCGTTGACACGCTTCGTTTGCCCGCTTACATGAGCGCCCACCAGCCCAGATGGCGGAATTGGTAGACGCGCACGGTTCAGGTCCGTGTTCCGCAAGGAGTGGAGGTTCGAGTCCTCTTCTGGGCACCAATTCTCTTCGGAGAAGCCAGTAATTCCAAGGAAATCAAGGCGTTGAGTATCCCCGGAGGTCCACCCAAGAGGCCCTCAGGAGGACCACCGCCCGTGCAGATCGACCTGCCCTACGTCCAGCAGCCCTCAGGCAAGAAGCACTACCGCTACCGGCGGAAGGTTCCGGGCTTCCTGAGGCAAGCTCTTGGAAAGACCGAGATCGTCAAGCCGCTGGGCAGCACACATGCCGAGGTGCTGCGACATTACGACCGGGTCCACAAGGAAGCCGAGGCCGAGATCAAGGCCGCGATGCGCGGGAAGCCGAAGAAGACCCCCGAGAAGACCGCGCTTGAGAAATACCAATGGGCAACCCGGCAGGTGGCCGAGTGGGGGCCGATGGATGAGGCCACAGCTGACGCCTTGGCCGACCATCTTGAAGAGACCGGACAGCCAGAGCTTTACCGCGCCTTGGTGGTCCCCGACCGGAAGGCACCCGCGCCCACGCTTGCCGATGCCATCAAGCTCTACCTCAAGGACAAGGTTGAAGGGACCGCTGACGAGACCAAGAAGCAGCAGCGGATTGACCGTGTGCAGGGTCACGTCGTGAAGGCCCTGAACCGTGGTGATCCTCAATTCAGGTCGTTTACGCGGGCCGACGCTCGGGAAGTCAGGGACCACATGCTGACTGAGAAGCCGATCCCCGCACCTTCCACGGTCCACCGTTACCTGAATGACCTCCGGGCAGTCCTCAATCACGCCACCAAGGAGATGGACGAGCTGAGGGGCTGGCTCAGTCCATTCAACGGGTTGGAGGTCAAGAAGGTGACGTTGGCCAAGGAGGACCGCAAGTCATTCACCGACGGTCAACTCAAGGCCGCCCGAGCGCGGGTGCTTGGTCATGCATCAGACGATCTCCAGCGTGTCTGGAGGATGCTGGAGGGAACGGGGTGCCGGCTGGCGGAAGTCACCGGGCTGATGGTCGGAGACGTTCACGCCGAAGGTGAGCGCCCCTATCTCGACCTCAGGTTCTTGCCTCACAGGCGCTTGAAGAACGCCGGCAGCGTTCGCCGGGTGCCGCTGGTAGGGGATGCGCTCAAGGCTGCTCAGGAGGCCCACGAGGCGGCTGCGGATCGCGCCTTGCTGTTCCCGACCTACGCTCGTGAAGGCGGCGCTTCGGCGGCATCACAGGTGCTCATGAAGCACGTCCGTAAGGTTGTGACCGACCGCAAAGTGACGGTGCATTCGCTGCGGCATACGCTCAAGGACAAGTTGGTCAAAGCCGACGTGGCGGAGGCTCTGCAGAACATGATTTTGGGCCACTCGTCGGGTGCCGTGAGCGAGGCTTACGGCGGACCTGAGGCGCGGCTTGAGGCGGCGACGAGGGCGCTGCAGAAGGCGTTGAGATAGTGGGTAAGACCACCACTGGAAGAACGCCCGTCTCGCAGATACATTGAGTAGGGTTTGGCCAGGAGGCTGATTTGGACCTTATTTCCCCTGAGGACTACTCATCCCTTCCAATCGACTTGACGGAACGATTTGTCGCGTTTGAGGAAATCTGTCGACGCAACCTGAACCGGCTCATCACACGCGAAACCCCGGAGCATTTCGATCAAATGATCCGGCTGGAGTACATGACGCTGGTGGCCGCTGCGGCTGAGGAATGCGGGGTCGAGGGCTTCAGGTCCCCATGGCAGATGGATCGACCGTACGATGCGTTTGACAACTTCCTCCTGCAGGCTACCGGCGTGTCCACACGGTTTCGTTTGCGAAGCGTGAGCGGACGTGACGGATACTCCGTCCGCCTCGCGAACAAGACCCGGGGACGAATTGAGCAGCAGATCGCGAAGTTGCGGGACATCATCGTCAACAGCGAGCTGCCCGAACGCCAGCGCAAGGGACTGCTGGACAAGCTGAACGACCTGTCAGTCGAGCTGTCCCAGCCGCGCGTGCAGTACGCCAAGGTCATGGCTGTCTTGGCCGTTGTGTGTGCAACACTGGGGGGAACAACATCCTTTCTTGCCGAGGCTCCGAGCGCGGTAGCGACGATCACCAGCCTGCTCGGTGCCGACAAGATCGCGGAGGACGCGGAGACCGAGAGGCTCGGCCCGCCGCCGACACCGAAGGCTCTCCCTCCGAAGCCCCGCGCGCTGCCTGCACCGGACTTTGGGCTACCACCTCAGCAAAAGGGGCGGCGCGAGTTGGACGACGAGATACCGTTCTGACGCGCGGCAGCGTCGATGTGGCCCCGCCTGATCCGCCGCTTCATCTCGGTCACGCTCAGAAGGTCGACCAGATCAAGCGACCAAGCCTCCTCCAGGCCGACCGCAAGGCGACCCCTCGACCGGCCGCCCGGTGCGGCGGTCAACAGATGTCCACCTGCACGGGTCTGCCTTCATGCTGAACCGCTGGTCTGTCATGCATGAGAGATAGGGTCGGATTTTTGGCGAAAGAATTTGCGCGCCCCATCGGATCAACAGCACGCGCCCATAATCCCCCTGCCCGGGTCTGCGGCTATTAGGAGCGCACCGCTGTCTTGGGCATTGAGTTGGGCTTCCTTGCTCGGGGCTTTCTGGAGACGGCCTCCGAGCCGCAAGAATTGCATTGGGCAACGTACCTCCCGCCTCTGCCTCGACTGGGCTGCCACTGCACAACAATCTTTGACGACTGGCACCGCTCACAGCGGGCGGGAGCGGCAGCCTTCCGGCGCAGAGCCACCGAGGTGTAGATTTCCACGACGTGGGAGGTTGCCGAGAAGGCAAGCTCTGCGTCGGCTCTGGTCGCGCCCGAGCTGTGGGTGAGCCAGTTCGCGAGCCGCCACGCACGCTCGGCGGTCGATTTGACATAGGCGCGAGCATACTCTTTCGACGCTCCCCCAGCGAGTTCGTTGGCGAGCCGGTCGTTCCACCCAATGAAGTGGCTGGCCTTGGGGGTGTCGCCGGTGAACTCGACGCTTGCCGCGTCAATCAGCTCACGGATGAACACCAACAGGCACTCTCGGCAGAGCATCCCAATTCCTTGGAACTCCTCGACCTCGTCGGCAGCGTCGAGTGCTTCGCCTACTTGAACGAGCTTGCGTTGGGTGACCAAGAACAACTCCACCTCGGCGGGGGTGCCATGGTAGCGCCGGGCGGCCGCGACGCGCGCCATCAGACCGATGTGGAACGACAGGGTGTAGTCCATGCTCGGCATCAGCCGCTGAGAGTAGAGGTTGGTCGGGTTGGTGATCACCCACCACCTCTCCTTGTCGGTGTGGACGTCCCATACATCGTAGTCCCGTCCGAAGACACGCTCACTCGTGACCTTCTCGGCATGCTGGACGATCTCTTCGCCATGAGCCTGCCATTCGAGGTAGTCGGCGATCCGCCTCGCCTCCTCTCCAGAGTGTCGGAATAGGAACCGCTCCAATTCAGCCAACGGTAGCTGAGGAGGAATGACGCACTCATCCTCCATCTTCTTTGATTTCGATCGCTTGGCCATGGGACCTCCAACTGCATCCTATTTGGGGCGTGACGACGAGTGCAAGCCGGGCCGCCGCCGTGCGGCCGCTGCTTGGTTCTCTTGGGTGTGCCCTTTCCGAACTGGCGCTGGTCTGGTTCGAGAAATACCCCCTTGACCACTCAAAGCGAACCATCCATTACAGAACCAGTCAAATCGAACTGGAGGGCACCATGACATTCATCCGAGCCTACCTCAGGGCCTCGACCAAGGAGCAGGACGCAGGACGCGCGCGAGGGGACCTTGAAGCATTCTGTCGGGAGCGAGGGCTAACCATCGCGGCCACCTACGAGGAGAACGAGAGCGGGGCATCGCTGCACCGGCCGGAGCTGTTCCGGCTGCTCAGGGACAGCAAGCCGGGCGACATCCTGCTCACCGAACAGGTCGACCGCCTGAGCCGCCTGTCGGACAAGGACTGGGACCAGCTCAAGCGTGAGATCAAGGACCGGGAGGTCAAGGTCGTGGCGCTGGACTTGCCGACTTCGCACATGATGCTGAAGACCGAGGACGCCTTCACCGGCCGGATGTTCGACGCGATCAACGGCATGTTGCTCGACATGCTCGCCGCCATCGCCCGCAAGGACTACGACGACCGACGCCGCAGGCAGGCTCAAGGGATCGCCAAGGCAAAGGCGGAGGGACGCATGAAGGGTCGCCCCGAGGACGCAGAGCGCAACGAGGCCATCTTGGAAATGCTGCGGAAGGGGCAGAGTTGGAACACCATCGTTCGAGCGACCAACTGCTCACGGTCGACGCTCGCAAGGCTGGCGAAGCGCTTGGAAGAGACCGGAGCCGATGCACGTTGATCAGATACCGGGGCCAGCCGAACTATCGCCAAATGGCCGCGTGGGAATGCAGGTTCCGAAATACAAGCCCAACCACATGGCCGGCATTGTTCATCGCTCGCGCCTCAGTTTCATGCCCAACAAAGGTCTGAAGCGCTCGTGTCCTCCCATCAGGGCCTGTCACAGAACTCTGGACGCCATGCTCAGTATGTAGATTGAAGACCACGTCACCTCTGTCATTGAGGGCCACAACTCCAGTACTGGCCAACCCAGGCAACAGCTCACGCATCCCCTCTGTTGCTGACCAGATGAAACAACAATTTCGACCAGCAGCGTCACTCGTGATGCCGACAACGACGCCGCTGTCATTGATCGCCACCGGAACGGCAGCCGGTCCTCCCAGGGTGCCGAGATCGATCATTCCCTGTTCCTCTGACCAGACAAACGCCCTCTGAGGTCCCCCGGGGAACGTTCTACCGAACCAGCTATGACCGACAACGACGCCTTGATTGTTGAGAGCCACTGGCTGACTGTTCCAATCTGCCCGCAGCGCCCCGATGGATCGAATTTGCAGGTCCTTGCCGGCAACAAATGCAGTCTCACCCTTGTCGCCCGGGTCGTTACCGGGGATTGTCCAGCTGGACCCTATGAGAAAGCCACCGTTGTTGATGGCATACCCGTGACTGTGCATGCCACCCAGCGTTTCGAGAACGCGCAACCCATCTGGACCAACGTGAAATGCCCTGTTCGCGCCACCGTCGATCATCATCGTGCCGACGACTTCTCCCGTGTCATTGATGCCGTTCACCTGACTTGGCGCTCCTGCTCCTTTGACCACGTAGGGACCCAAATCATCGGACCAGATACAGGCCACATGCGGGTTGGGATCACCTGTTGAGCAGTACCCTCCAGCAAGTCCCGCGTTGTTGACGCACAACGCCCTCGCATGCCCACCAACCCCCGGCAGCTCTGTCAACTCGAGACGCTCTTCGCGTGGTGCGGACTGGGAGAGCTCTGGCGAACACTGGTCGGGCGCCGGAGCCGCCCCCATTCCGACCCTGAAGTTGCCAATCGGTACGATCTGCGCGTTCGGACCCAACTGGCCACGGATCGACGCCATCATGTCCTGTCCATTCATGATCGCCAGCGGCTCGAAATTACCTGTGATGGTGCCGTGAGTGTGGCCGACACCCCTCGTCCAATACATCGAGTAGCTGTACGAAGCAGCACTGACCGTGTTGAGTGTCGACGGCGAAAGCGAAGCCGCCTTGATCAGGGCCGCCATTTGGCGCTGAGTTTGGGATGGGTCGTTGCCGTTCCGCGACCCTATTCGAAGCCTTTGCAGCGCGAGCCTTGAAACAGCAGCCGCACCGGAGCCGCACACTACGGTCCGTGAAGTGGGGCTCCTATCGATCTCTATCCGCAGTTCAGGAGCCGGCCGAGACCGAGGAAGTCCGTGCAGCCGATCGACATTCGAAATCAAGGCTATTTGGCTCCGCCCGGATAGTAGAGCGCCGACCATGAAGGTGTGACTGCCTCGATAGCCCACGGATTTCAGCCAGCGAGTGCCCTCGCGACGAATGACCTCAAGGAGGCCTGTGAACGACGCACTCTCTGCGGGATTTGCAAGGACCCAGTCGCGGAGAAACTGTGATGTGTCCCTCGTGTTGCGAACGCGACCCACGCCACAATAGGAGACAATGGCCTGCCATCCGGGCTGCTCGATACCAATCACTTTTGCAGACGCATCCGACACCACGGTGCTGCCCGAAGTGAGACGCAGGTCTGCAGCCACATGGATGCTATCACGCGTCGCAAGCATCAAATTCAGTGTCATCGCTCCCCCCAAAGATCGGCCCGCCAACACATACCAACGAGAGGACACGGAACCAATCGATCCGAACCTCGTGGAGCGGCGAAGTGCCACTGCCCATCGCCCTTCATCATTTGTTGTTTGAGCGCCCGCGCTTCTCCTGATACAGGCCCGCCTCCCCGTCAGTGCGGGGTGGCCAGTTTGACCATGCTTGGAAGTGAATGGATCAGCGTATTACAGTCGGCGGATCGGAAGACGAGGACGTCGGAAGAGACCGCCCATTCAATCCCCACCGTTTCGCCTTCTCGGAGAACGCCAAGGGCATTGTCCGGGAAGCCATAGAGCTCCTCTTGACCTACGAGGACCGCTTCGGTCTCAGGCGCAACAAGAGGCGCCCCAGAGATCAAGAGACGTTCGAGCAAACGGTCGAGGCCATACTGTCGGACCTCATCCACGGGCAACTGGTCGGCGGATCAGGCATCTTCGTCACCCGTTCCCACCGTGTTCTGGGGGCGAAGAGCCGCTATCGGCCCGCCGTGTACAGCAAGGCGTTCCCCGCCACCCTCGACCTCTTGTCGAAGCCAGAGATGGGCTACGTCGAGCAAGACGTCGCCCCCGACATTCAGGGCGCATCGCGGTCCACTGTCATCCGACCGGGACAGCGGCTCCTCAACCGCATCGCCGAACACGAGGTTGACCTTGACGATCTGGACACGCACCAGACCGGCGAGACGATCATTCTGAAGAGGTTGCAGGACCGAGCCAATTTCTGGGACGACGGCGAGCGTCTCGACTACCCGGACGATGGTGCGACCGACCGATACCGGGAGCAGATGGCCGAGATCAACCAGTGGCTCCATGAAGCCGACCTCAAGTTCGACTGGAAGGGCATCGCTTGGCCCCACACGCCGATTTCGCTGCGGGACCGAAGACTGCGGCGGGTGTTCACACAAGGCCGCTTCGACAGCGGCGGCAGACTGTTCGGCGGGTTCTGGCAGCTACCGCGCAAGGACGAGAGACAGACCGGCTTGCGCATCAGCGGCGAGAAGGCCGTAGAGCTGGACTACGGCCAGGCTGGCGCTCGTATCCTCTACGGTATGGCGGGGCAGCCGCCGCCCTCAGATGACCTCTACCATCTATGGGGTTACGTTCAGCAGCGTGAAGGGATCAAGCGTGTCATGAGTGCGATGACCTTCGCCGAGAAGCCCCTTGAGAGGTTTCCCCAGGACACGCGCAAGCTGTTTCGCCGGGGTGACAAGATCGCCGAGGTGGTCGCTGCCATCGAGCAGAAGCACGAGCTGATCAGGGATCGGTTCCATCGTGGACTTGGTCACGATGTTCAGTTCATCGAAAGTCAGATCATGGTGGAGGTACTGCTGATCATGAAGGCCAGAGGGATCACGGCACTACCGATCCACGACGCCCTGATGGTCCCTGCGTCCGGCTCTGCGACGGCGAGAGAGGTGATGCTCTCGGTCTTCAAGCGAGTGGCGGGTGTCGAAGGAATTGTGACCCAGTCAGAGGCAGAGACCCCATGACCGATGGCTCTTCACCCTTGGGGGTATTCGGTACATCAGCTCCCCTCTCTTCTGTCTCTATGGAGGGATCTATCCTGTCCATGTCACCCCTCACTTCTCTATCAGTTGGACCTTCAATGACCCATAGGTGTTCACCCCGCGCTCCCCTAAGAGGGACCCGAGATTGACCGCGAAGTTGATCCGACAGCGAGAGCGCAAGGCTGAGGTCAAAAGCCGGGCCGCAGAACCCAGCTCGATGTTTACACGCTGCCGAGTGGTCGGCTGCGACAGACCGGCCCGTGCTGGCACCGGAGACGGCTTGGACACGCGGTTCTGCCGTTCCCATGCAGATCACTACGCCCGCCACGGCAGCCCCTACAAAGCCACCTATGGTGCGCGAGAGATCAACCCCTACCGTGTCGCCGCGCTGGCTTGGCTTGAGGCGAACCAGAATGACACCTACGTGGCCAATGCAGTCGACCGCGTGGCGACGCTTCTGCGGACCGCCGGGCCTCACGTAGAGGCCTTCCGGCTGCGCGGATTGTCACCACAAGAGCGCGCCAAGGCCGGCTGGGCGAGGCTGCGGAAGGCAGGGGTCGATCCGCGCCGTGTGGTCGCCGCGTGGCTTGCCGTCGAGATGATCATCAGGGACGACCCGCAGGCCGAGCGCAAAGCCGAGTTCAGGCAGGTGCAAGCCGCGAAGCTCGTCCATCGTATGGCGTCAGGGACGCACAAGCGGTGGGGCGAGGGTTCGACCGCGACCGAGTTGCACGTCTACCCAAGGCCGCGTGGAAGGGTTCTGAGGCACATGGGCGAGGCGCTGGAAAAAGCTGTCGAGTTAGTCGCGGAAAAGCACGATCTGCCGACGCTGCCGCGCCGGGTGGCAGACGAATGAGTTCATCGCCTGCTACAAGGCTATAAGCTCGCACTGGAACCGTGCGGCGCATCCCGGCAGATCACCGTGACAACTCAAGAAGTTGCCAGGTCGACTACTGGGTCGTCGCCCCGCGAAGCCGGTGCCTTTCTTCGTAACGAAGTCAAAAGGGGCCGCTCAAGCAGCTTCCCAGTCGTTTAAAATCCTATAAGGTAAATCCGATAGGGGTGAGGGGAGAAACATGCCAAACGTCTTCATTAGCTGGTCAGGCCCAAAGAGCCATATAATTGCAAACACGCTCCACACATGGCTCCCGGTCGTCCTGCAGAGTATCCGGCCGTTCATTTCGTCGGAAGACCTCAAGAAAGGCGGCCGCTGGCAAGCTGATCTTACAGAAGAGCTTGCGAAGGACAGCTTTGGTATCCTTTGCCTGACGCCCTCGAACCTGCTGGCGCCGTGGATTTTGTTTGAGGCCGGTGCGCTTTCCAAGTCCGTGGGAGATGCGCAGGTCGCGCCTTTCCTTGTTGGTGTCAAACCCTCCGAACTTCCAGCGCCCTTGACGCAATTCAACGCTGTTACCGCCGAGATGGGCGATTTCAAGCGCCTGCTCAGGGACATTAATGCCCGAGTTGGCAATGACGCCGTGCCAGTTGAGCGTATCGAGAAATCGGTAGACGGCCTGTGGCCCAAGATTGAGCAAGAATTGAAAGCGGGCATAGAAGACATCACCAAGGCCCCCGCTGCCAAAGGGTCCGCCGGGAGCTTGGAGACCTTCGACGCGATCCTGCAGGAATTGCTCGTTCTAAATCGGAACCAAAGCAAACTGCTTTCAAAACCTGAAGAGCTCCTGCCGAGCCCTTATCTGGCGCGCGCGTTGGCGGAGGGAAGAGGATTTCCAGACCGAGACCATAAAGTCTGGGATGACCTACTCGAATGCTCAAGTCAGATGAGAGATTTCTCTCATGAGCACCCCGAGTTGGTCGACCTTGTGCCCACGGTGGAACGCCTCCGAATGACTACTGATTATCTTCGGGATCGTCTCAGGTTGGGACGCAGGCGGCGGCTCTGGAGCCCTCCGGAACGAGGACCGATTGAGGGCCGTACAAAGCCAAACAGCCCCGACGACGGCGATGAAAACGAGTGATGGGTCCTTCGTTCATTCATGGGCAGTCTCCCACCCCCAGAGACAGTGCGGAAAGCAGATTGACCGAGGTCCACCAGTAAGCCATCTTAGAGGTCCACTGTAACTCGGACCCCCTGAGACACTCAAGACGTCACAATCCCTTGGCACAAAAGGCCTTGCGCCGAATTGACGGGCAGTTCGATACTTTCCCTGTCACGCCTCTTCTGGGCACCAAATTCCCGTTTCAGACGATCTGACGCGATGAGCAAAAAGCCCGGATTTTCCGGGCTTTTTTGTGCCTGCAACTCGTCTCGGGTTAAACCGTTCCTATCTTGTCTGTTAAGCCGAGGTTCCGTGATGCCCGCGCCGTTCAAAGAGTGGAAGGTTCTGCCGCATGGCAGGCTCTCTCCTGTCGACGACGATATTCTGACGGTGACCGGCGACATACCGATGCCGGTCGGCAACCTGAAACGGCGCATGACCGTGGTGCGATTGCGCGACGGACGGCTCGTCATCTTCAGCGCCATCGCGCTCGACGACGAACAGATGCGCGCGATCGAGGCCTTCGGCCAGCCGGCCTTCCTGATCGTCCCTAACGACCATCACCGGCTCGATGCAAAGCCATGGAAAGATCGCTATCCCACGCTTCAGGTGATTGCACCGGCGGGCGCGCGCAACAGCGTCGAGAAGGTGGTGCATGTCGATGCGGCACGCGGCGACTTTGGCGATCCCGACGTCAAGCTCGTCACCGTCCCCGGAACCCGTGATCGCGAAGCGGCGCTGCAAATCGACGGACCGAACGGCACGACGCTCGTTCTCAATGATATCGTCGGCAACATCCGCGGCGCATCCGGTTTTGCCGGCTGGGCATTGCGCATGATGGGATTTGCCGGTGATGAGCCGCGTATACCCTGGCCGGTCAAGCTGACGATGGTCGGCGACAAGGCGGCACTCGCAGCGCAATTGAGACGATGGGCTGACCTGCCGGCGCTCAAGCGCATCCTCGTCTCGCATGGCTCCGTCATCACCGATGATCCGCAGGGGGCGCTGCGCAAGCTGGCGAGGTCGCTTGGATAGCTGACAGCGTAGCGGCCACCTGCCCTTCCGGCCAGTCCCTGAACAAACCGCTTCAAACCCGCTGCCGCGGACGCTACGGTCCGGTCATGGCCCCCTCCGTCAGCCCGACGATCGCCGCCCGCCGCGACCAGATGTTCCCCGTGCTCGCCAATGCGGACATCGAGCGCATGCGCCGCTTCGGCGTGCCAAGAGCCTACGGCGCCGGCGAGCATATCGTGACGGCCGGCACGGTCTCGCCCGGACTGATCGTCATCCTGTCAGGCAAGGTCGACATCACGCAGGCCAGCGGTCTTGGCCCGCGCGAGGCGATCATCACCTATGGTCCGGGCAATTTCATCGGCGAGCTGGCGCAGCTTTCGAGCCGGCCGTCGCTGGTCAATGCCGAGGCGACCGAGCCGGTCGAAGCCATCGTCATCCCCTCGCAGCGGCTGCGCGATCTGATGGTGCAGGAGGCGAATCTCGGCGAGCGCGTCATGCGCGCGCTGATCCTGCGCCGTGTCCGCCTGCTCGAGAGCGGCACCAGCGGGCCGATAGTCATCGGCCGTCCCGGCAATGGCGATGTGCTGCGGCTGCAGGGTTTCCTCACCCGCAGCGGCCTGCCGCACCGCGCGCTCGATTCCGACACCGATCCCTGCGCCAAGACGCTGATCGAGCGTTTTCATGTCGATCCGCACCATCTGCCGATCGTGCTCTGTCCCAACGGCAAGCTGCTGCACAATCCCGGCGAAAGCGATCTCGCCCGCTGCGTCGGGCTGCTGCGGCCGCTCGACGCCGGCAAGATCTACGACGTTGCCATCGTCGGCGCCGGGCCGGCCGGATTGGCGGCCGCGGTCTATGCGGCCTCCGAGGGGCTGTCGACCATCGTGCTCGACTGCCGCGCCTTCGGCGGGCAGGCGGGGGCATCCTCGCGCATCGAGAACTATCTCGGCTTTCCGACCGGCATTACGGGCATGGCGCTGATGGCGCGCGCCTACAACCAGGCGCAGAAGTTCGGGGTCGAGATGGTGATCCCCGATGAAGCCAAATTGCTCGGCGCCGCCGACAACATGGCCGGCTACCGGCTGGACGTTGGCGACGGCGAGACCCTGCGCGCGCGCACCGTGGTGATCGCCAGCGGCGCGCGCTACCGTCGCCTCGACATCGCCAATATCGCGCAGTTCGAGGGCACGTCCGTGCATTACTGGGCCTCGCCGATCGAAGCACGGCTCTGCCGGGACCAGGAAGTGGCGCTGGTCGGCGCCGGCAACTCGGCCGGCCAGGCGGCCGTCTTTCTCGCCAGCCAGGTGCGCAAGGTGACGCTGTTGGCGCGGCGCGACAGCCTTGACGCCACCATGTCGCGCTATCTGGTCGAGCGGATCGTGGCGCAGCCGAACATCGAGGTGCTGACGGAAACCGAGGTCGAGGCGCTCGACGGCCATGACGGCAACCTCGACCAGCTGTGCTGGCGCAACCGGGTCACCGGCGTGGCGACGACGCGGACCATCCACCACCTCTTCCTGTTCATCGGCGCCGACCCGAACACCGACTGGCTGGCGCGCTGCGACGTGGCGCTCGACGCTAAGGGCTTCGTGCGCACCGGACCGGATGTGGCGCCGGGACACGGCCCGATGGAGACGAGCCGCAGCGGCGTGTTCGCCATCGGCGATGTGCGCTGCGGCTCGACCAAGCGTGTCGCGGCCGCCGTCGGCGAAGGCGCTCAGGTGGTGGCGGCGCTGCATGCCTATCTTGCGCGCAACGGCGGGCGTGCTGCTCAGCCCGAAAGGAGACCCTGATGGACGAATGCAGGCATACGGACGACATAAAGGATGTGGTGCCGAGCGCCCTCGGCTGCGAGGAATGCCTGAAGAGCGGCTCCTGGTGGGTGCATCTCAGACTCTGCCGCACCTGCGGCCATGTCGGCTGCTGCGACGACTCGCCCAACCGCCACGCCACCAAGCATTTCCACGCCACTCAGCATCCGGTCATCGAAGGCTACGATCCGCCCGAAGGCTGGGGCTGGTGCTATGTCGACGAGGTGTTCATCGACCTCGGCGACCGCACGACGGCGCAGAACGGCCCGATCCCGCGCTTTGTCTAGCGTGCACGGAATACCGCGAGCCTCTTGCCGGGTCGCCTACTTCACCGAGCTGGTGACGGTCCGGTCGATGACGACGTGATCGCGGTCGTTGCCGGCAAGCGCGCCGATGATCAGCAGGCTGACGATGATCGGGACGAACAGGATCGCCACACGCGCCTGCACGTAGAAGATGGCGCGCCATTCATTGCGCTTTTCGGGGCTGTCGTTCATCGCGCTCACTCTGTCCTGCCTCCGAAGCGGGACATAGTAGCGAAGCGTTAAGCAACCTTTTCCGCAAACGTTAACCGGCGGATTTCGAACAGGCCAATCTGCCAATCGGTGGTCGACTGGTCGGCCAGTCGCCTTGGCACTTTGCCGATCAGATATTCCGAAAATAAGCGAATTCTAATTACATTGACGATGGCGGTTTAACGTCAATAGAAAGGAGGTGGGTTCTTGGTGGGGTGCGGGGAATGCTTGGGGAGACGGTGCGCGCAATATTTGCGCGCGGAAGACTGCGTTGTTGCAGTCCTATCCGAAACAGTTTTGATCAACGCGAAGAAGCGGCTGGGGCATTTTCATGACCCCCGCCGGATCTGTATCGGTTTCGGTGATCGTCAATACTTACAATTGGCCAGGGGCGCTGAAGCTCAGTCTCCAGTCGCTCGCCTGCCAAACCGACCGCTGCTTCGAGGTGATCATCGCTGACGACGGATCGCGCCAAGACACGGCCGATGTAATCAAGCTCTTTACCGACTCCGCCTCGATCCCGGTCAGGCACGTCTGGCACGAAGACATCGGCTTTCGCCGTTCCGCAATCCTGAACAAGGCGATAGGCGAGGCGTGCGGCCCCTATTTGATCTTCGTCGACGGAGACTGCATTCTGCAGCCCGACTTCGTTGCCCAGCATCGGGCGCTTGCCAAGCCGAACTACGTCATCACCGGCAGCCGCATTCTGCTCAGCCAGGAATTCAGCAAGCAATTGCTGGCGGCAGGGACGTGGAACTACCGAGCATTTCGCCGGAATATCCTGCGGCACCGGTTGAAAGGCGACATTTCCAAGATCGTCGCGTTTTTCGTGCGGCTGCCCTGGCGGACGATGTCGGATTATCGTTCCTTCGTCTTCCGGCGCATTAAGGGCTGCAATCTCGCCTGTTGGAAAAGCGATGCGCTGTCGGTCGGCGGCTTCGACGAGACCTTCACAGGCTGGGGTTATGAAGATGCCGACTTCGTTTTCCGGTTGCAGGATAAGGGCATCATTCGGCGCGCCGGCACCTGGGCGACCGAGGTGCTGCATATCTGGCACAAGCCTGCCGATCCGAGCCGCGCTGCCACGAACCAGAAGGTAGTGCTCGATAGAATAGAGGCTGCCCGCCTTCGCAACAAAGCGGCGTGACGAATGCTGCCCTAGGATCGGACTCCAAAGGGCTTGGATATCGGGCACGATAAAACAATCGCTTGGAGCGCGTTAAAGGCCGTTTTCAACAAGCGACCCATTTTTTTAGAGGCCAAACTTGGTATAAAGCTCTGCCAGTGGCGAACCAGCCGGTGGCGGTCTGTGCTTTACATCGCGCAGCTTCTCGTTCCACAGATGCAAGGTCAGCGTCTGCTCACTCAGAACCGCGTCTAGCGAAAACGCCGGATCGTAGACAGCCTGCGCTTGGCGGTAATCGAGCGGATAAAAGACTTCTCGTGGCAGTGCAGACTCAAACCGCCCATGCTTGCGGGCCAGCGCCGTTATCGCACCGGGACCGTAAGTTCCCCAGGGGAGGTCGGCTGGGCGCACCGGCAGGCCAATGAAGTTCTTGAACCGGGCCATGCGCGCTCCCCGCTTGCGCGTCCAAGGCGGAAAGTAGTTGTTGCAGAAAAGGCCCTCCAGCTCGGCCGTCATCGGCAGACCGGCATCGAGGTAAAGGACGGCGCCGTTGATGAGAGTCGCGCTCTCAAGACCGAACAAGCAATCTCCGTCAATGTTCACCTTCTTGAGGCAAACCACGTCGAGGTCGGACCACAGCCCGCCATCGATCAGCTGAAGCCGGTAGCGGAAGTAGTCGGAGGCGAGCGCATAAGAGCCGGTCTCCCGATGCCGTAGACGCTTCATGCTGGCAAAGGGAACAGTGAGCTCGGCGTCGATCAGATCGACTTCGGCCGGCACGTTTGCAACAGGGTTGTAAACATGCAGGCGCACGGCGTGTCCGCAGGCCAGCCAGGAGGCTATCGACAGCAATTCAACACGACCGAGTCTGTCGCCAATCCAAAGCATGTTCACTGCAGGAGCAGCCATGTTGCCCGCCTTCTCGTGTTTCTCTATGCGACGCAGAGGGGCGCCTCCCGACTTGCAGGAGGCGGCTGTCTTAATTGATCTCGAGAGAAACTCAATCGTATGTCGTTGCTCAGCCGCAAATGCCGGTCCTTTAAGCGTCGTCACAGATTGCTGAGGCGCACCGCCGCCTCGCCTATTTCGCTTGTTTGGTGGGGAAGTTTCGAAGGCGGCGGCGGGGCGACTGTCGGCGATCTGCATGCGGTAGAAAACCTATCGGCGGCGCTACGCCGGGCCGGCCATGACCATCAAGTTCTGAGCCATCCGGCCTTGGGCATTGTGGACCACTGCCAGGTGAGGGACCTGTTCGACGTGCGCCGCGAAATCGAAACGCTAGTGTTCGTCTGCGGCCCCATCGTTCAGACCGACGAATTGGTAGACCTGCTAGCGGTGCACCGGAAAGCGAGGAAGCTCGCGGTTGGCGTCAGCGTCATTTCCCGGCACCGGCAGATGGCTGCCCGCTTCGAAGCCGTGCTGGCGCGCGACGGCCTATCAAGACAATCCTTCGATCTCGCCATTTCGCGTTCTCTGCCTTGCGCGGCACCTGAGCCCGGCAAGCGGCTGAAGGCTGGACTGTGCTTGCGTGGCGACCAGCGGGATTACGGCGACGGCATGACCGAATGGGCGAAAGCTGAGCGTCTTTTGTTGCAACTTGCCGAAACCTTCGGTCTCGATACCGAGCCGATCGACACAGTGTTGAGGCCCGGGAATGAGGCAACAAAGATCGAGCAACAGTTCGAGACCGTTGACCTGGTACTGACAACGCGGCTGCACGGCTCGCTCTATGGGCTTTCAAAAGGCAAGCCGGTGATCGCCATCGACCAGATCAAGGGAACGGGTAAGGTGAAACCGATTCTCGACCGCATCGGCTGGCCGCTCGCTTACTCGATCGAGGAAGCCAATGAAGCTCTGCTCGCCTACCAGATGCGCCAGGTCCTGACCGAATGGCCAGTCGAGATGGTCACCAGTTCGCAGGCAACGATCTTGGACCTGTCTTCCATGGCTCGGGCCGATGCCGTGGCGCTGATTGGTCGGAGATAAGGGATAGCACCGAGCACAAACGCTCAAAGAAGGGGCTAGCCTTCCTGGCATGCTGTCAAAGGGCGGTCGGCTCTGGTCGGCGGGTGGAAGGAACAACGGGCAACGCGAACAGCCGGCCGCCGGAAGGCACGACGTCGTCGATGCCGGCGAGCCGCAGGCAGTGCCAGGCCATGGCGTGGTTGGACGAGGTGACGGGAATGCCGATGCGCTGCTCCAGTTCCGCCACCGCCTCGGCGACGCGCAGGCTGGTGCAGGAGATGAAGATCGCGTCCACGCCGGGCGCCGCCGCCATGCGCTCGGCCGCGGCCTCGATCGAGGCGAGCGAGATGCGGGCCGCCTCGCGGTCGTCGCGCCGGTCGAAAGTGGCGACGGCGACAATGTCGAGGCCGCGTCCGGTGAAATAGGTGACGAGGCCCTGGTTGATCTCGGGGGCATAAGGCGTCAGCAGGCCGATGCCCTTGGCGCCGAGCGCCTTGAAGGCGGCAAGCGCGCCCGTCACCGGCGTGGTGCAGGCGACGCCCGGCCGCGCCTTCCTGATCTCGGCGAAGACGGCTTCCTCGCCGAGCGTCATGGTGGCCGAGGTGCAGCCGAAGCCGACGACGTCGAGCGGGATGCTGGGCAGGATGAGGTCGACGGTCGGCGCGATGCGCGGGCCGATGGCGCGCAGCGTGTCGGGGGTGATGTCGTTGTCGTTGAAGAGGCGGGCCTCGTAGAAGGCGACGCCCGGAATGCGCACCAACGCGCGGAACTCATGCTCCAGCGTCTGGTCCGTGGCCAGGATCGCAAGCCCGATCGCCGCGCGCGAGGCAAGGCCGCCGTCGAGTTCGGACGGAAGCACGCCCAGATCGGCCGGCTTGGGATCGACCGGCTTGGGATCGACCGGTCCCGAAGATTGAGGGCGGGTAGCAGCCGCGCTGACAGACATGGCATTCCCTTTCCTGGCCGATCCGTCCGGGATCATGCTCTCAATTCAAAAGACCGTCCATCGAGATGGCCGGCTTGCGGCCGGCGATCAGGTCGGCGGTGATGCGCGCCGAGCCATGCGACATGGTCCAGCCGATATGGCCGTGCCCGGTGTTGAGATAGAGATTACCGAGGCGGCGGCGCCCGAATTCGGGCAGATTGTTCGGCGTCATCGGCCTCAAGCCCGCCCACATCTCGGCGCGGTCATAGTCGGCGCCCTCGGGATAAAGCTCCTGCGTCACGCCCTTCATGAAGGCGAAATCGGCCGGCTTGTGGCTGGTGTCGTAGCCGGCGAATTCCGCCGTCGCGGTGACGCGCAGCCGGTCGCCGAAGCGCGACACGGCGACCAGATTGTGCTCGTCTATCGCCGCGATGGTCGGCGGCCGAGGCTGGTTGCCGATCGAAATGGTCAGCGAATAACCCTTGATCGGGTAGATCGGCAGGTTGATCCCGACCGTCTTCGCGATCAGCGGGCTGTAGGAGCCGAGCGCCAGCACATAGGCGTCGCCCTTGACGCTGCCCTTGTCGGTCAGCACCTGTGCCACGCCATCGCCCGAGGTCTCGATGCCGGTGATGGTCGTGCCGGTGCGGATTTCGCCGCCGCGCTCGACGACCTTTGCCGCGAGCGCCCGGGTGAATTTGGCCGGGTCGCCGGTTTCGTCGGTCGGGCAATGGATGCCGCCGGCGATCTTTTCCCGCGCGGAAGCCAGCGACGGGTCGAGCGCGACGATGGCGTCACGGTCGAGCACCTTGATCAGCTGGCCGTCTGATTCAAGCAGCCGCATATGCTCGACGCCTTTATCGAGCGCCTGCTGGCTGCGATAGAAATAGAGAATGCCGCGACCGTTGCGGTCGTAGTCGATCTGCTCGTCGGCAATCACCTTGTGCAGCACGCTCTGCGAATAGACGGCAAGCCGATGCTTGAGCAGCGTGTTGCGCCTGGCCTTCTCGGCCGTGCATTCCATCAGGAACAGCCATGACCAGCTGTAAAGCCTCGGATCGGCCGACAGCTTGAAGCGCAGCGCCTGGTCCTTCAGCACCAGCGATTTCAACAGGATTAATGGCGCCCTGGGCGACGACCAGACGAAGGAATGTCCCGGCGCGATCATGCCGGCATTGCCCCAGCTGGTCTCGGCGGCGACTTGGCTCTGGCGCTCGAGGACGACCACCTCGTGCCCGTCCTTCTGCAGCTGATAGGCGGTGGTGACGCCGACAACGCCGCCACCCAACACGATCACGCGCATCACGCCTCCGGAGATCGCATGTTGGCAGGCAATTTAGTCGGTGGATTGCGGTCTGCAATGGCACAGGCACCGAGATGTCGGCGGGACAGCGCCCCTCTCTGGCCTGTCGGCCATCTCCCCCTCAAGGGGGCAGATCAGATGTCACGGCGGCTTTCGCAAATTACCGGCGTTGCAGCAAGGGTGAGGCGATGAAACAGCCAATCTCCCCCCTCGTGGGGGAGATGTCCGGCAGGACAGAGGGGGGCGCGAAGGATCACAACGATTGATCCTCGAAGGCACTCACCCCCGCAACGCCTGCTCCAGATCCGCGATCAGATCATCGCCATCCTCGATCCCGCAGGACAGGCGCACCAGCGAATCCGAGATACCTATCTCACCGCGCTTCTCCGCGGGGATCGAGCCGTGCGTCATCAGCGCCGGATGCTCGATCAGGCTTTCGACGCCGCCGAGGCTTTCGGCGAGCGTGAAAAGCTGCGTGCGTTCGAGGAAGCGTTTGGTGCCGGCGAGGTCGCGGTCGAGGTCGACCGAGATCATGCCGCCGAAGGCGTGCATCTGGCGCTTGGCGATCTCGTGCTGCGGGTGGCTCGCCAGCCCGGGGTAGATGACGCGGCGCACGTCCTTGCGGGCTTCCAGCCACTGCGCGATCTTCAGGCCGTTGGCGGAATGGCGCTCCATCCGAAGCGCCAGCGTCTTGATGCCGCGCAGCGCCAGAAAACTGTCGAACGGGCCGGAAATGGCGCCGATGGCGTTCTGCAGGAATTTCAGCCGATCGGCCAAATCCTTGTCGTCGCCGACGACCGCCACGCCGCCGACCATGTCGGAATGTCCGTTCAAGTATTTCGTCGTCGAGTGGACGACGATGTCGATGCCGAGCTCCAGCGGCCGCTGGATGTAGGGGCTGGCAAAAGTGTTGTCGGCGACAGTCAGCAGGCCTTTGCGCTTGGCCAGCGCCGCCAGGCCTTCGAGGTCGACGACGCGCAGCAGCGGGTTGGTCGGCGTCTCGACCCAGAGCAGCTTTGTCTCAGAGCGGATCGCACTCTCGACGGCGGCGAGATCGGTGAAGTCGGCGAAGCTGACCTGCAGGCCGGCGGAACGCTTGCGCACCCGCTCCATGAGCCGGAACGAGCCGCCATAGATGTCGTCGGTGGCCACCACATGGACGCCGGCGTCGAAAAGCTCCAGCACCGTGGCTATCGCGGCCAGGCCTGAGGCGAAGGCGAAGGCCGCGGTGCCGCTTTCGAGGTCGGCGACGGCCCGTTCGAAGGCGAAGCGCGTCGGGTTCTGGCTGCGAGCATACTCAAAACCCTTGTGCACGCCGGGTGACTGCTGGCCATAGGTGGAGGTGGCGTAGATCGGCACCATCACCGCGCCGGTCAGTGGATCGTGGCTCTGGCCGCCATGGATGGTGCGAGTGGAAAAGGCCAGGCGGTTCTTGCCGTTCGAAGTCATTTTGCGCGACGCCTCAGATGGTTGATCAGGTCGATACGGGTGATCAGGCCGATGAATTCGTCGCCCTCGAAGACGATGGCGACCTCGTTGCGGTCGAAGACGGGGAGCAGCGCGTCGAGCGTCTGGCTGGCCTGCAGCGTGTGCAGGTTCGAGGTCATGGCCGTGCGCACCGGGGCGTTGAAGCGATCCCAGCGGCCGTCATAGGGGCCGTCGACCTTGGCCAGGATATCGCTCTCGTCGACGATGCCGACGAGCTTGCCGTCATCCAGCACCGGTAGCTGCGAGACATCGGAGCGGCGCATGCGGCCATAGGCGTTGAGCAGGGTTTCCTCGGGGCCAACGGTCACGATGTCACCAGTGCGCGGCGAGCGCATGACGAGGTCGCGCAGGTCGCCATGCTGCTCTTGGTCGGCCAAGCCCTGCTCGGCGAGCCAGATGTCGTCGAAGACCTTCGACAGATATTTGTTGCCGCTGTCGCAGACGAGGGTGACCACGCGTTTGGCCGTCGTCTGATCGCGGCAGTAGCGCAGTGCCGCCGACAGAAGCGTGCCGGAGGACGAGCCGGCCAGGATGCCTTCCTTGGACAGCAGGTCGCGCACCGCCAGCATGCTCTGCTTGTCGGGGATGGAATAGGCTTTCTTGACCAGCGACAGATCGGCATTGGGCGGCACGAAATCCTCGCCGATGCCTTCGACGGTCCAGCTGCCGGCCTCTGTCATCTTGCCGGTCTTGATCAACGGCGCCAGCACCGAGCCGACCGGATCGGCAAGCACCATCTCGGTCTTCGGCGAATGCTTCGCGAAAAAGCGGCCGACACCGGTGAGCGTGCCGCCGGAACCGACGCCGACCACCATCGCGTCGACATCGCCTTCGAGTTGCGAAAAGATTTCCGGGCCGGTGGTGCTTTCGTGCGCCAGCGGATTGGCGGGATTGGCGAACTGGTTGGCATAGAAGGCGCCGGGAATTTCGGCGGCGATCTTCTCGGCCATGTCCTGGTAATATTCGGGATGGCCCTTGCCGACATCGGAGCGGGTCATGCGCACCTCGGCGCCCAAAGCGCGCAGATGCTGGATCTTCTCGCGCGACATCTTGTCGGGCACGACGAGGATGATGCGGTAGCCCTTGGGAATGCCGACCTGGGCGAGGCCGAGGCCGGTGTTGCCGGCGGTGGCCTCGACGATGGTGCCGCCGCGCTTCAGCCTGCCATCCTTCTCGGCGGCCGCGATCATCGACAGCGCGATGCGGTCCTTGATCGAGCCACCGGGGTTCTGGCTCTCGAGCTTGATGAACAGCCGGCACTTGCCGGTATCGAATTTGGTGAGCTCGACCACCGGTGTCTGGCCGATCAGGTCGAGCACGGAGGCGTAAGGCGGACGCAACCGCGACAAAGCGCTTTCCGCGCCGTCCGGCGCCGCTTTCCTGTGCACGCTCATCTCGGACCCTCCATGGGAAGCAGTTCCGACGGGATCGGCCGTCACCAGTCTGCGCATGATGGCTGCCGAACTCCATGCCGGGTTCGCAGATCACACGCTGTTGTCTTTTCCAGCCCTTTCCATCCGGAAAGAAGATAGATCGTGCCATTCCGGCGACGAGTGGCGGAATGGAATTTCACGGGCGGCGCAGCACACCGCCTCTAAATGTTGAAAGCCGGCGGGACAGCGCCCCCTCTGTCCTGCCGGACATCTCCCCCACAAGGGGGGAGATTGGAGCTCGACCCTTGGCGCCCTTGCTTGCAAATGTTGGCGATTGGCGAAAGCCGACGCGACATCTGATCTCCCCACCTGTGGGGGAGATGGCCGGCAGGCCAGAGGGGGCGCCGTAGAGCGCCGACCTCAGCAGAAATTTCACCCCAGCAACTGCTTGCTGAGCTTCGCGCGTTGCGCGCGGATGTAGGGATGGCGTCGATCTCGAAGAGGTGCCCGGCGTCAGCGGTCCGACGGCGGGAGTCTGCGCGCGTCGCTTCGACCGTCCAACCGGACGCGCGGCGCCGTCTTGCCGGTCGGATCAAACGCGCGGGCGGTTTGCCCAACGGAGGCCGATCAGCGCCAGTAAATTCCTGATCAGTCGCATCGGCGAGATCCCCGCGCGAAGTCGATCCTTCACCGGAACGCGCGCGCAGTAAACGAGCAGAAGGAAGCGAAGCGATCGTTTCCTCTTTTACTTGCGCCCCGAGGGCCCCTCCTACTCGGGACTTCCTGCAAAACCGGGTCGGTCTCCATGAAGAATACGCTGGCGCTCGCGGGAGATGTCATGACAAACTGTTTCGCGGCGACTCCAAACGTGTGCCTTTGCCATGGAACCGCCAGACGCTTGCCGCATTTCATGCCTCATTCGGCACTTACGGCGGGTTGTCTATAACGGAGCCCACCCCTAAAAGATGAATAAAACCAACCGCACCGCGCTTGTCGCGGCAACGATCGCGACTGGCCTGATGGCTGGCGCCTCTTCCGCCTCTTCAGCCGCCGCACAATGCGGCCGCGCTTCCTGGTACGCGCTGCATTCCAGAACCGCCTCCGGCGAGCGCATGAACCCCGCCGCGCTGACTGCAGCGCACCGCAGCTTGCCGTTCGGCACCAAGCTCAGGGTCACCAACAAGAACAACGGCCGCAGCGTCGTCGTGCGCATCAACGATCGCGGCCCGTTCGTCCGGGGCCGCGTGCTCGACCTCTCCCGCGGCGCCGCCACCCAGCTCGGCTTCATCGGCTCGGGCCACACCGCAGTCTGCATGGCGCGCGTTTAAGATGTCGATGTCCGGCAAGAGGGAGCCGGACATATTTCCTACACATTGCGGCAGCGCACAGTGAGCCGGCTCCGCCATACGTGACGAGTTTTCAACAGTTTGGACCAAAGCAGCATTCGTCACGGCAATTGACGTATTGCATCGCAACAATATCTTGTTAACCTCACTGCGAGACATTCAAGGCTCGGCGCTGCTCGTCGGCCCTTTGGTCGTCAGGCAGCAGCGGGGTTCTTGATGTTCTACCAGCTCTACGAACTGAACCATGCGGCGCTGCAGCCCGCCCGCCTTTACGCAGATGCGGTGCGGTTCTTCTATTCCAACCCGCTCAATCCGGTTTCGCATACGGCGCTCGGACGCTCGGTCGCGGCAGCCGCGGAACTCTTCGAGCGCACGACGCGCCGCTACGGCAAGCCTGAATTCGGCCTGACCAAGGCGGTGGTCGACTGGAAGAGCGTCGACGTCGCCGAACGAACCGTGTGGTCGAAGCCGTTCTGCAACCTCGTCCGCTTCGAGCGCCAGCTTCCCGCGGGCCGCAAGCCCGATCCGAAGCTACTGATCGTGGCGCCGATGTCCGGCCATTATGCGACGCTGCTGCGCGGCACGGTCGAGGCGATGCTTCCTCACGCCGACGTGCACATCACCGACTGGGTCGACGCCCGCATGGTCCCGCTGTCGCAGGGCAGCTTCGATCTCGACGACTATATCGACTATGTCATCGAGATGTTCCACGCGCTTGGTCCCGATACCCATGTGATGGCAGTCTGCCAGCCCTCGGTGCCGGTGTTGGGGGCGGTGGCGCTGATGGAAAAGCGCGGCGACCCCTTCGTGCCGTCAACCATGACGCTGATGGGCGGGCCGATCGATACCCGCCGCAATCCGACCGCGGTCAATCTGCTCGCCGGGGAAAAGGGCACCGACTGGTTTCGCGAGAACGTCATCATGCAGGCGCCCTGGCCGGTGCCCGGATTCGGCCGCGATGTCTATCCCGGCTTCCTGCAGCTTTCGGGCTTCATGAGCATGAATCTCGATCGCCACATCATCGCCCACAAGGACTTCTTCATGCACCTTGTGAAAAACGACGGCGACAGCGCCGAGAAGCACCGTGACTTCTATGACGAATATCTGGCGGTGATGGACCTGACGGCGGAGTTCTACCTGCAGACGGTCGATACGGTGTTCGTCCGCCACGCCTTGCCGAAGGGCGAGATGACGCATCGCGGCGAGGCCGTCGATCCCCAGGCGATCCGCAACGTCGCGCTGTTCACCGTCGAGGGCGAGAACGACGACATTTCCGGGCTCGGCCAGACCCAGGCCGCGCATGAGCTTTGCGTGAACGTTCCGGCCGACCGGCAAGCCCACTACATGCAGCCGGCCGTCGGCCATTACGGCGTCTTCAACGGCTCGCGGTTCCGGTCGGAGATCGTGCCGCGCATTCTGGACTTCATCTCCAGCTACGGCCGCCAGACCCGCCTGGCGGCGAAGCCGAAGCTGGTCCGTTCCGCCAAGAGCTGAGCGGGAAGCGGACGCGGCTCGGCGCCGCTCAAAGCGCGTGACCTTTCCGTGGAACCAATGTTCAGGGCTGACCGGCGTCCCGACGCCGCTGTTGCCAAACTGCCGCTATGCGGGCCTGGCGGGTAACCATGCCACCAAACTAGCCGTTGTCTTCAATTGACACGGACTGTAAATCCCCCTTAACGTTTCGTTAATAAACAAGGGCGGACCCCGGGGGACAATGACTTCCTCACCGATGGCGCGGATGCTGCGTTTGTGTGCAGTCGCAGGGCTGGCGATCTCGGCCCACTGGGCGGTTCCGGCATGGGCTGCCGGCGCCATGGCCACCGGCGGCCTGACCTCGCAGCCGATCGGACATTATGATTTCTGCAAGACGCATCCGAGCGAATGCAACATTCGCCCGGCCAATCTCGCGCCGGCCAAGCTGACCGATGCTCTGTGGCGCAAGCTGATCAACGTGACCGCCAGGGTCAACGCCGCCGTCAAGCCGATGAGCGATCTCGACAATTACGGCAAGGACGAGGTCTGGACCTATCCGGACAACGGCTTTGGCGACTGCGAGGACTATGTGCTGGAGAAGCGGCGCCAGCTCTACCGCATGGGCATCTCGCTTGCGGATCTCTTGATCACCGTAGTGCGCAAGCCCGACGGCGAAGGCCATTCCGTGCTGACGGTGCGCACCGATAAGGGTGACTACATCCTCGACAATTTGACCGATAAGGTCCAAGCCTGGGATGAGACCGGCTACCGTTATCTCAAGCGCCAGGCGATCGACAACACCGGCCGCTGGGTGTCGATCCGCGATGGCCAGCAGCTGCTGGTCGGCTCGGTGCAGTAGATCTCGGGACCTACCTTCTCAGCGCCGCACGAATCGACGCGCTGAGGCGGCGCAGCTCCGCCTCGTCCAGCTTCTCGATGCTCTCGGCCAGAAGATTGGCCAGTTCGGTCGCGGCCGGCGACAGGCCCGACGTATCGATCCTGACCCGTGGATGCGAGGTTTCGGCGAGGCGGGCAAGGTCCTCGGCGTCGTCCCAGATGATGTTGAAATAGCCGATGATCTTCTGGATCAGCGTCCAGGTCGGCGCGCCGCGGCGGCCATGCTCGAGCGCCGACAGATAGGCGGCGCTGACGCCGATGGCCTGCGCCATCGCCTTCTGGCTGACGCCGCGCTCGGCGCGCAGCGCCCTCAGCCTTTCGCCGAACGGGGTCACAGTTGCGTCCTCATGGCCGGCGTCCTCATGCGCGCGTCCGCCTGAGCCGCACATAGAGCGCGCCCGAGCCGCCATGGTTGCGGGCGGCGTGATCGTGGCTCGAGACCAGGTGCCGGAAAGCCGGGGTCGACAGCCAGTGCGGCACCGAGCGGCGCAGGATGCCGTCGCCGCCGGACGATGAGCCCTTGCCGGTGATGACCAGCACATAGCGGATGCCGCCGGCATGGGCGCGGTGCAGGAAGGTGAGGAGCAGCGAATAGGCCTCGTCCTGCGTCATGCCGTGCAGATCGACTCTGCCCTCGATCGGCAGCCGGCCTTTTTTCAGTTTCTCGTGGGTCTGGTCGTCAAGCGAATGCGCGACGTGCTGCGGCTTCGGCTTCGCGGCAGCGGCGGGAACGCCGTTGGCGGGCGTGGGCGCCGGCGCCGGCGTCGGCTCGACAATATCGGGAATCTCGACCGCGGCCTTGCCTTTGAGGGGCCGCGTCGTGCGCGCCACCAGGTTCCAGAGGATGCGATCGTCGTCGCTCAGCGTGTCGTGGCGGCGGTTCACGCGTACCCCCTATCGACCAGCCCGCGCGGAACCAGCGCATAGAAGTCGGCGGCGTTGCGCACGACGCCGGCGATCTCGCCCGCGGCATCGCCCGAGCCGGCGAAGAGATCGCCTCGCGCCGCTCCGGTGATGGCCGAGCCGGTGTCCTGTGCGATCATCAGCCGCCGGAACGGTTTTCCGCCGAAGGCGGTGAGCGTCGGCGCAACAATATAGAAGGGCGTGCCGAAGGTGTGCAGCAGCCGGTCGACGGCGACCGAGCGGCCGGCCGTCAGCGGCACCTTGGCGGCGGCAATGGGACCGAGCTCCGGGTCGTCGACCGGCGCCTCACGAAAGAAGATGTAGGAGCGGTTCTGCCAGAGGATCTCGTCGACCCGCTCAGGATGCGCCTTGAACCAGGCGCGGATCGACTGCATCGTCACTTTTTCCAGCGGGATTTCGCCGGTCTCGCTCAAGATCCTGCCCGGCCCGGTGAAGCGCTGGCCGGATTTTGCGGCATAGGTGACGCGGCAGAGCCGACCATCGGCCATCTTCAGCCGCGCCGCTCCCTGCACATGGATGAAGAAGGCATCGACCTTGTCGGCGAGCCAGGCAATCTCGAGGTTCCGCCCGGACAGCGCGCCGCGCTCGATGGCGCCGCGATCGAAATATTCGACCGGACCTGTCGTCGTCGCGCGCGCGAAGGCGAGATAGGGATCCATTCCGAGGGGGCGATTTTTATCGTCGATGTCGACCAGATCGGCGGGACGGGAGAGCAGCGGCACCGTGAACCGCTCCGTCCTCACCGGCGAGGCCTCGACCTCGGGCTCGTAGAAGCCGGTGACGAGGCCGGCGCCGCCGCCGGCCGCCACCAAAGCGGGAGCGAAATGGCGCTCGAAGAAGGACCGCGCCTCCGACCGGTTCGCCGGCGAAACGGAGCGCGCCTCAGTATAGGCCTCGGCGAAAGCGGCGAACGCGACGCCGAGCGAACCGGTTCGATAGGGCTTGGTCAGTACGTGGAAAGCCGAACGTTTGAACGCCGCGAAGGCGGCGAGGTGATCATCCTCGTCCCAGCCGGGCAGGTCGCCGAAGGATTTTTCCTTGAATGCCGAAGACAGCGACATGACAGCCGCCACTAGAGCCGGATGATTTCAGGCCGGATCGACCTGAAATCTGAATCCGGCTCCAAATTGAAGAGATGGAGCATGATGGCGTCCGAAAACCGCTCCACACTTTTCGGCATCATGCTCTAGGTCAATCTTCTTCTTCCGTGGCGACCAGCTTCCAGTTCGGATCACGCGACCGGGTATCGCGGAAGAAGGTCCAGACGTCCTTGACCTCGGCGACTTTTTCCGGATCGCCGTCGATGACGGCGCCGACCTTGTCGCGGGTCGCCGAGATCAGCTCGCTGACGATGCGCAGCGTGATATGCGCCTCGGTGCCCTTCATCTCGGCGGCGACGACATCGACCTTGTCGATGCCGACGAAGGAAGACTGGATCTTTTCCGCTTTCGCCTCGCGCTCGCCGATCGCGGCGACGAAGCTGTCATAGACCTCGCGCGACAACAGGTTCTTCAGCGTTTTGCGGTCGCCGTCGGCAAAGGCCATGACGATCATCTCGTAGGCCATCTTGGCGCCGTCGATAAAGGTCTTGGGATCGAAGGACGGATCGTTGTCCTTGATCGCGCGCAGGCCTTTGTTGAGATCGCTGTCCGGCTTGGCGAAAGCGTCGATCGCGGCATAGGTCTCCGCCGCCGGTTCCCCCGGCATGCGCTTGCGCGGCAGCGACACCACATTCTCGGACTTCTGCGCCGCATCCTGCTCGCGCGTGCGGCTTGCCGAATAAGGATCGAAGGGCGGGCGTTCGTTTCCGGTGCGACGGCCCAGCACGTTGCGAAGCTGGAAGAAGATCACAACCGCCGCAATCAAAAAGAAAATCGTGCCGAAGTCGAAGAAACCCATATCTTCCGCCAATTCGATCCCTGTCCAGGCCGGACCACCAGAGCCCCTAGAATGGCGGCGGTCGCATAGCGTTCATTACCCAAAGCATATAGAACGGCGGGCGCAATCATTCAAATCAAAGCCAGCCATACCTATCTAAAGGTCCCAGTGCCAGCGGCGATTTCCCGCGAGGCCCGCAAAAGAAGAAAGCGACCGGTCTCAATTTGCGCATTTCGTTCATTCCCCTGTTCCTGCTCCTGCTGCCGCTTCTGGAGATCGCCGGCTTCGTCATCGTCGGCCGTGAAGTCGGCGCTTTGGCGACGATCGGGCTCGTCATCCTCTCCACCATTGCCGGCAGCCTCCTGCTTCGGCACCAGGGATTCGGCGTGATGGCGCGGGTGCGGACGGAAATGGATGCCGGGCGCGATCCAAGCCGCCAACTCGCGCATGGCGCGATGATCGTGCTGGCGGCACTCCTGCTCATCATTCCGGGCTTCATCACCGACATTGTCGCCATCCTGCTGCTCCTGCCGCCGGTGCGCGATCTTGCCTGGCGCCTGCTCAAGAACCGCATCGTGATGGCGACCAGCTTCAGCAGCGGCTTTTCGGCCCGCCGCCGCGACAGGGTCATCGATCTCGATGACAGCGACTTTTCGCGCCAGGACGACTACAAGCG
>NZ_RZSV01000380.1:0-3420 GCF_004023205.1 Mesorhizobium sp. M1A.F.Ca.IN.020.03.2.1
CGTCTATGGAGGTACCGACCCGGCCGACGTCGTCGCGAAACTCAAGCCCAATCTCGCGAAGGTGTTCCCACGTCTCAAGGGCGTGAAGATCGATTATGCCTGGAGCGGAAACTTCGCGCTTTCCTTCACCCGTGTGCCGCAGATGGGCCGGATCGGCACCATACCTATTTCGCCCACGGCTATAGCGGTCACGGCGTGACCGGCTCGCATCTCTTCGGGCGCACTCTCGCCGAGGCGATTGACGGCGATACGACGTGCTACGATGCCTTCGAGAAGCTGCTCTGGTATCCGTTCCCCGGCGGGCGCATGTTCCGGGCGCAATATTCGACGCTGGGCTCGTGGTGGTACATGTTGAGAGATGCGGTCGGATGGTAGCGGCACCTCTTTGCAGGTGACAAGCCAACGGAAGAGAGCAAATTGCTCGACAAGAGAAAATTCTCCATAACGGGGAATGGGTAGTACTAGCCACGCAGAACGATTTTTTATGGTCAATCCGGCGACCGAAACGCCCGTCGATGCCATTGAGCCACAGGTGGAGAGCCGCATTAGGCCTATCGGAAATTATATTGTCGCGACCGCTCATTGAGTCCCGCGTTCGGGGCGTAGCCGGAATGCGGGCGACTGACTTATGGTAAAGCTTGAGACGTGTCCGCTAAGCTGTGTGTGAACGCTTAGCGCAGCCATAGGACGATTGCCGCAACAGTGGCGACGGGGCGGTAATTTACGGGCGGTTTCTCGAAGCGGGTTGCGACCCGGCAGAACTGCTTGAGCTTTGGATAAGCACCATTCGACGAGGCGACGCCGGACATAGAGGTGCCGGACACCATCACCGCGTAAAGGAGGAACAAGGCGGCGAGGTAGGCCGCCATAGGCGCTGCTTGTTCGAGATCCGTCGCTGGGACGAGGGCTTCGCAAAGTCCGGAGTAGTGCTGTGAAAGCTTCGGCAAATCACGCGTCCTAGATTGACCTGCCGGCTCAAGGATCTGATGGCATGATGTGGCAGTCTTGGTGCTGACCACGGACAGAAGCATCATCCCAGCGGCGTGATGATCACTCGAAGGGACTTGACGAGTAAGGGCCCATTACAGAAGGCTACTAGCCCGCAAGCGCTAGGAGCTTGCCGATTGCCTGTTTATCGAAGCCGCCGATGCCCTCGCAAATGTCGGCTCCGATCGCCTCGGCAACGGCATCCTCGTCACGCTGTCGCAGAGCCTCGATGGCTTCGCGATGGCGATCAATGACATAGAGTTGTGTGACGTGATCCATTGCGATACCAAGGATCGGACCGAGTTGCAGCCAAACGCTTTCAATCAGCGGCATAGCCACCTGGTCGGGATTTGCCATGTAGATTTTTCGATGGAATTCCTGGTTGGCGATCAACGCCTCAGCCTTTTCGCCGGCTAGAATCGCCACTTCGATCGCGTCATCAATCGCGACTATCACATCGATCTGGCGATCGGAAAGATAGGCTACCGCGCGGCGCGCAGCATGGGATTCAAGTACGATTCGGAGCGAGATCAACTCTTCGAAGCGGGTTGGCGTCATTTTCGGCACAACAATGCGGCGATTTTCCAATAACTGTAGTGCGCCGATCGAGGTAAGTCGCCGTAGCGCCTCGCGCACCGGCGTCGAACTGCTCTCCAACGCCTCGGCGAGCCCGCGGATAGTGAACGAAGTTCCCGGCGGAAATGCGCCTACCATAATGGCCTGTCTAAGCCGCTCAAAGGCATAGTCATGCGTTGTCATGCCTTCCGACCGGGGAAAAGCAGGCAGTGCGGGCATTTTCAAGCTCATTCTCGCCTTCCGCTTCGAGACGCAACTGATTTAGTATAGAGAACCTGACTCGAGAATGAATACCATGTCAAATTCGATGGTTTGTGATCACAATTGTTCTCGGACGCGGCCAACTTGTTCGCATCCAAGAGTAAGATGGCACAATCGCGGTTGTTGACATTTCGACCGCTCCTGATTCGTGGCGCCGGGCGATGGCGAGTGAATGAGAGGACCTCGTTGCACGGATAGATCTTAAGTCATGTTTCGGGCGGCGAATGAGTTGTTGGTGACTGGGAGCGTGACGCAGCAAAGCTTCCGAACATCGACGCCTTGTCGGCATGTGCGAGTAGCCGCCTTCCGGAGCCACCTTCAGAAAAGGACCGGGCGGGGAAACTCACGTGAGTGTAGATAACCGGGTCACGCCCCGGAGACCAGCGCAGGGATGGCCAAAGCTGCATTCGACTCATCAAGAATGGAGAAACTGTATCGGCCCTGTGCATCGAGATCGACCGAGTAGCTCAGGCGATCGAGTATGTGGTTGTCCTGGTCGAAGGTGACGATCCGCGGCTTCAGCGAGGTGATATGCGCTTCGTCCACGTAGATGGAGTTGCAGGCAATGATCTGGTCGTCGGGCTGGCAGGTGCGGGCCGCAGCACCATTGAGGATGCAGCATCGTGAGCCTCGCTCGCCGAAAATGACATAGGTCGAAATCCGCGCGCCGGAATTCTTGTTCCATATCTCCACGAATTCCATCGGCAGGATGCCGGCTGCCTCGCAGTGGTCAGGGTCCAGCGTTATCGAGCCATGGTAGTCGAGGTTTGCTTCGGTGACGTGGATGCCGTGCAGCTTGCCGGCGACTATTTTTCGCATTGATTCCATCCATTTCAAACAGCAATGTTGATGTCCCGTGGGCGTTTGCAGCCTACTAAATTGCGACGACGGGCGCGCCTCCGCTGAGACCGGCGCCCGCTGCCGCCAAAAGAATCTTTTCGCCCCGCCGAAACGGCTCCGTCTGATGAGCCAGAGACAGGGAAAGCGGGATCGTCGCGGCGGAAGAATTGCCGTAGTCCGCGATTGTCTTGATGATCGCTTGATCGGCTATGCCGAGGTTTCGTCCGACCGCGTCAAAAATGCCGGCATTGGCCTGGTGCGGCACGAACCGATCGATGTCTTGTGGCCGCATTCGGGCAGCGGCAAGCACATTTTTCGAGCAGGCGGTCATCATGTCCACGGCCTTGCTGAACACGTCGCGGCCATCTGTGATTGTCATTCGGGTTTGCTCGATATCGAGGTCGCCATGGAACGGCTTGTTGCTGCCGCCTGCCGGGAATCTGGATCAGCCCGTATCGTGAGCCGTCGGAATCCGCCGAAGCACCGAGAATGCCCCGATCCGGGTCCTCGCAGGGACCGATCACCACGGCGCCGGCGGCATCGGCAAACAGCACGGCGCTGGCGCGCTCGGCGGGATTGATGCGCCGGCTGAGGATGTTGGCGGCAATGACTAGGCTCGCTTTGCCGCGCAGGCGGGTGAACCCGTCGGCGAACATCAGTGCATAGATGAAGCCGGCGCAGGCGCCGGTCAGGTCGATCGCGCCGGCCCGGCTCAGTCCCAGCCGGTGTGCGACCAGCGGCGCGCTGGGTGGCAAC
>NZ_RZSV01000381.1:0-3294 GCF_004023205.1 Mesorhizobium sp. M1A.F.Ca.IN.020.03.2.1
GGACAAGAGCTCGTCTGCCTTTTCGTTGGCCAGGGTGTGAAGCCGGAGAAACCAAACCCTGTTCTCTTTACCATCAGGTCCGGCTGACGCGGCCCGCTGAGGACAATTCGGCGCGGGCCCGATGGTTCCGTGCTTCGGAGCCGAGAAGATAAGGCACCGAGGCAGGCCGTGCCGGGCCCGCCGCCGGCAAAAAACCGCCCCGGATGGGAGAACCGGGGCGGCAATTGTGGGAAGCAGTTCGGGTATCCGGGAACTGCACAGTCAGTAACTCGCCCGCGCGGGAAAAGTTTCCGGCCAGACCGATCATGCGTTCTACTTCGACGGCTGCGGCGGGACCTCGCCCGGCTTGATCACCGGCATCTGGCTGGTGTCGGCCGGCGGAGCGGTAGCGTTCTTGTCGCCCGTGGGCGGAGGCTTCAGCACACCGTCGCAAGGCGCCAGGCTGGCGGTCAGGTTGTTGGACTGATCATTGGCCTGCGCTTTCGGGGCCTGCGCTTTCGGCTGCTCGCCGGTCTGATTAGGGGTCGCGCTGGCGTCCGGTTTGACCTGGCAATCCTCGATCTGCGGATTCTCCAGCTGGGTCTGGGCCGCGGCAGTCGTTCCCGACATTTGGCCCGACATCAGGACAATGGCGAAGCCAAGAAGTGCTTTCTTCATTGGATCCTCCTTATGGATTCGGCAACCGCCGACGATCGGGGAGAGCCGTTCGCCTTGGCAGGCCGACGTCGACTCTGGCCCCGCTCGCCGTGTTTGCCACCGGGTGGCGGTGGGGCACCGGGGCATTCGTCATCCTCTTCTCGAGAGACAACGCTGTCGGAGAGACAACGCATGCCGGCCGAAAAGGTTGGCTTTCGGTAGAGGCTGCGGTCTCGGCAGGGCGTGGCGCACGTACATCAAAGTTAAATGCGCGAATGCTGCCGGAGTGCTAGTCGCTCGCAGTTCGGGGGGACTCTACGAGGAGAGTCCCATGGAAATTCGAGATCTGATCGGCACACTGTCCAGGTCATTTCTGCGCCAGGGTGCCCGGCGTCCGTGGCCGATCCAGTCTTTGCGCGCCGGCGTGCCGCTCAGGCCGCGTCCGCGCCCGCCGTACCGCCCGCAGCCGCCCAGCCGGCCGGCGAGCAATTAGCTTGCCGCTTATTCAGCGCCTGCCCGTGCAACCGGTCGGCGGCATCCTCGTTATGACGATCCAAAAACATGTGGTGGCAACGATGAGACCCTTTCGGACCAACAATCATCTTTTCATTCTGGCGGCAGCGGCGGTGACCGCGGCGCCCTTCGCGGGCCTCGCCTGGCGGGCTCAACAGTGGCTAGGATGGTGACCGGGGATGAGTAGATTCCTGCCGCTCACCATCCGCTTCGTCACTGGCGGCTCAATGGTGGTTTCGTCGATCGCCGACGCAAGGAAGGCCTTGGACGGAGCCTGGAAGAACAAGGAAGCGCCCGACTATTTGGCGGCGGCGCGGCTGGTGGACGACGCCATGGCGGGCATCTGCCGTCCGGCGGTCGCCTTCGACGCTTTCAAGCAGGCCGCCGCCCGGCAGGGCCTGCTGAGGACGGCCGACCCGAGCGCGGCACTCTCGATGCTCGACTCGCTGTGGTCTGGCGACGACCAAGGGCCGCCGCGCTGACGCGTTCTCACCTTGGCTCGTTCCTCATGCTGAGATAGGTCGGGTCGAATTCCGCAATGGCGACCAGACGGTTCCAGTCGAGGATGTCGATCAGGTGGTTGGTCCAGTTGATGACGTTCATGCGGCGCAACGTGCCGATGACCCGATTCATATGGACGACGGAGAGACCGAGCACATCGGCGAGTTCGGCCTGCGAAAGCGGCAGATTGAAGCTCATGACCCGCGTCTTCTTCACGGCCTGCAGCCTGACGAAGAGTTCGCATATCAGATGCGCCAGATGCGCGGTCTTGGAGCGGCGTCCCATGGCCACGATCCATTCCCGGTGGATGGCGCCGTCCACCAGCGTGTCCAACCAGAGCAGCCTCGTCAAATGCGGGGCCTTTTCGGTGATTTCCCGCAACTTGCTGTGCTCCGCAGCGATGATATGGCAGGGCGACAGCGCGACGATGCCATGGTCCATGGTCTTCAGGAGAAAAGCGTGCAGATCGACGAAATCGCCGGCAACATGGAGCGCAGTGAACTGCCGGCCGCCGTCCTCCAGCACCTTGTAGCGCGCGGCAATCCCGTCGACGATGAGGGTGCTGAAAGTCGGCCTTGATCCTTCGGCGACGAGATCCTCGCCAGCGACGAAATACTTCTCCACCGATGTGGCGCTGGCCAGCAACGCCTTCTCGCTTTCGGAGAGAGCATCGTGCTGACCCAGGTTCAGATAAAGGGGTTCCAGCATGCGCGGCCGCCCGTTGTGATTTTGCAAGGGCCTAACGTTGCAGAGCCGGGCCGGGTTGCAGCGGACCACCACACCGCCGGCCGCCGGCAAAGCAGTCCCCGGCCAAGACGGTCCGTTGGAACCATGATCGCGCGCAGGGATTGAACGTCCAGGTTGCGGCGGATGCTTTCGCGGATGGAACGCTTCTACTTCGATTTGTATAACACCGTGCACACGCAAATGGACAGCGAGGGGCAGCTCTTCTCCTCACCAGAAAACGCGCGAAAGGAGGCGCTCAGGATCTTGCAGGATGTCGCGCGCGACGAGATGCCGAACAGTGATAACCTCAAGATCACCATCAAAATGCGCACCGACAAGAGAGGCCAGATATTCGAGGCGTCCCTTACAGTCAAATCCGCCTGGAGCTGACCACGGAAGGCGCCAGCCGAGAGAAGCCGCGGCCCGAGCAACCATCCCGCCCGCGGCCGTTCCGCCTGTGGAGTACAAAGCATGTTCGGCGGTTTCGAAAGCGCGGAAGTCGATACGGGCGCGGCACGGACATTCATCCGGACTGCCGGCAGCGGCCCGGCGCTGCTCCTGCTGCACGGCTTCCCCGAAACGCATCTGATGTGGCGCGACGTGGCGCCGAAGCTGATCGACCGCTTTAGCGTCGTCTGCGCCGACTTGCGCGGCTACGGCAAAAGCTCCTGTCCGCCATCCGATCCGGATCATGCGCCCTACGCCAAGCGCGCCATGGCTGCCGACCTCGCGGCGCTGATGACGAAGCTCGGCTTTGGCCGCTTCATGGTTGCCGGCCACGATCGCGGTGGACGCGTTGCGTATCGCCTGGCGCTGGACCACCCGGACCGCGTCGAGAAGCTTGCCGTGCTCGACATCGTACCCACCGCCGATGTCTGGGACAGGGCCGACGCCCGGCTGGCGCTGGGCTATTGGCCC
>NZ_RZSV01000382.1:0-3281 GCF_004023205.1 Mesorhizobium sp. M1A.F.Ca.IN.020.03.2.1
CTGAGCAGTAATGCTACTGGCAGCACAACGAAGGCTCTGAATTCGTTGGGCCATGTCAAAGGGCCCGCTGCTGCGGGACGTGAGCACGTTGCGGCGGCATTACGCACATGATTTTGTGACACCCGTGGCAAAAGAACTGAAGCGCCCGAGCCGAACCGCGACAAGATATGCAGCGCTCAATGGCTTCGGCAGAAATTTGGCACAGTTTCGACAGTTCGCATGCACCTCCAGGGTCAAGGAGGTTGATTATGCCTGTTTATGTGGGTTGGCGATGCGAGCAGGAATTCCCACTACCTTTGCCCCGGCGGGAACATCGCGTGTGACCACGCTGCCAGCGCCTACGACCGCATTATCGCCAATCGTGACGCCAGGCAGAATGATTGCTCCACCGCCGATCCAGACACGGCTGCCAATGCGAACAGGACGCCCGACCTGCAGGCCGGCCTGCCGCTGCTCGGCATCATGTGGATGATCGGCGGTATAAATCTGCACGGCAGGCCCAATTGCCGTTCCTTGCCCGATTTTGACCTCTACCACGTCAAGAATAACGCAGTTGAAGTTGATGTAGGCATTGGCGCCAATTCGGATATTGAATCCGTAGTCGCAAAAAAAGGGCGGACGGATGACCGTTCCGCGCCCAACCTCTCCCAGCCGCTCGGACAAAAGCTCATGCCAATGCCCCGTGGTCTGCCCCAGCGTATCATTGTACCGCTTGAGCCAAGCCCCGGTGGCCAACAGGTCAGCTTGGATCTCCGGATCCGCCGCATTGTAAAACTCGCCTGCGAGCATCTTTTCTTTTTGGCTACGCATCATAGTCTCCCGTCAGGTCGTGTCCCGTGCAGTGATGCAGGAACGCACATCAAACTGGCCTCGGCAACTTTGTAACTCGGTCTTGCCGGGCGCGCGGTCACGAGCCGGGGCGACAGTTTCGTCTCGACCAACTTCTGCGAAGTTGGAAATTCGCAGATCAACCGGTCGCAGGGGCCAATACCTGACGAAGTCGGCGACTGTCCAGCGGTCGAACTCACTTTCATGCCCATCTCAGATTGGCGCGATATCGAGCGGTAAGCGATCAGCTTATGTATCGACCAGGTCCCGCCAGCGGAGATCTGCGCGTCGCCTCTACGCATGCTGGCGTGTCACCAATGATACATCGATTATTTCTGGATTTCAGGCACGTCGAGTTGATTTGCCCTTGCGGTGTAGAGCGAAGTTACTAGCCATAGGATTACTCCTTTTTAGTTTGTCAGTCGCAGAGCCCCAGTACGACTGGTGGTAGAAAGCACACGGCCGGAATCTTGGCAGCGCTGTTCACACTCACTTCGTAAGCCTGGCCGATGGGCTCGGCGCCAGAGCACCAATGCTTGACCTGCTCCAGCTCTTGCTCGGCGGGTTGTTTCAGAGACGCTTGATCTCGATACCGCGTTTTCTCAGCACGTAGCCGATCTGGCGCGGGGTTAAACCGAGCAGGCGCGCCGCCTTTGCCTGCACCCAGCCACACTTTTCCATGGCGGCAATGACCGTATCGGCATCGGGCACCCTACCACGAGTCGTGGCAGGGCCTATCGGTTGCCCGTCGCCGACGGGCGGGGCGGCACAGGCGGCGGAAGGCTCGATCGTAGTCGACTTCTCTGACGTCGGCGGTCCGTTCTTCCACAGCGCCGCGGCCAAGCACTGATCCGCGTAACAGGCAAAGTCAGTTCTGAGGATTGATGGACCCGTCGCCAGAACTGCCGTCCGTTGAACGCAGTTTTCGAGCTCTCGGATGTTACCTGGAAATTCGCAGTTCATTAGCACCTCAATCGCTTCGGGAGCGAAGGTCAGCGTGTGATCATTCTCAGTATTGAAATTCTTGAGAAACTGAGCGGCCAAGAGCGGAATATCACCTCGCCTTTCGCGCAATGCCGGCACGCGTAAAGTGACGACGTTGATGCGATAATAGAGGTCTTGCCGGAACTCCTTGCGTTGAACTGCCGTTTCCAAGTCCCTGTTCGTTGCGGCAATCACGCGAACATCAACTTTAATGGTGTGGTTGCTGCCGACGCGCTCAAACTCCTGCTCCTGCAGGACACGCAGCAGCTTAGCCTGGAACGAACCTGATATTTCGCCAATCTCGTCCAGAAACAATGTGCCTTTGTCGGCAGCCTCAAAGCGCCCCTTGCGCAAACTGCTCGCGTCGGTGAAGGCACCCTTCTCATGACCGAACAAGTCAGATTCCAGAAGCGTCTCGGTGAGCGCCGCGCAATTGACCTTGATGAAGGGCTGCTTGGCGCGAGGCGAGAGCTCGTGAATGGCTTTGGCAACCAGCTCCTTGCCGGTTCCGGATTCACCTCGCAACAGGACCGTAGTCTTCGCCTTGGCCACCTTGACAAGGTGCTCACGCAGCTTGCGCAGCGCCTGACTATCGCCAAGCATCTCCTTGCTGATCTTTTTACGTTCCATTTGGCAGCCCATCCCACTCCGCCACCCGCCGGTAGAACTGCACTGGACGGTGAGCTGTGTTGTATTTCGTCATCATCATTCTCGATCTCACCTTTGTTGCTTCGAAATTTCCGGCGCGCGGACGCCCTCGGCAAATGGCAATGGCGCCTGAGCATCGTTGCCTTTCACCAGGACGAGCGTCTTCTCCTCCGCGCGGGCGCTCGCAATATGCCGTTTGCGCAGGCCTTTACTCGACCGGTCGCCGTTCTGTCCGGCTTCTGCCGCACCGCAGCCTGCAAACCCATCGTTGACGCAAGAGAGGGAGGGGTCAATCGAGCTCTCCTTGCATTTGTGCAAGGAAAATTGTCAGTTTGATAGAATTCTATCAAAACGGCAGAAACGCCCCGCCCCCAATTTAGCTGTACCTGCGGCGTTCAGCGTACGTGACGACATGTGCGGACTTGTCCCAATTGCCATCCGAGTTGTGCGGAACAGTAGCCGCTGCGCTGTTCGCTTCAACCGCGTGATGCCGGAGACAGTAGAGGCGGCGGCTCGTCGAGCGAGGCTTCATTGTTCGGCTACTAAACCGGCTGTCCTTTGGTGGGAGTTGGTTTCGCCCAAGTTCTGGGCCTGGGGGGCGTCGGCCCGTTTCGCCGCACAGGCTCCTTCCACATCGTCGAGGCCGAGAAAGAGGGGCCACACAGCTCCCCCTGTATCACAATGCCCCGCCCCTCAAGCAGCTAGATACGACAGGTGACCTCAAATGAGGCGTCTTGCATGGCTTCTACACCTGCCTGAATGCCAGAACTGCGTTCGTGCCGCCCATGGCGAAGGCGTTGCTCATGGCGACGCGCACCTTG
>NZ_RZSV01000383.1:0-3239 GCF_004023205.1 Mesorhizobium sp. M1A.F.Ca.IN.020.03.2.1
CATCAGCGCGTCCTGCAGCGGCGTCACCGCATTGGTGGCCCCGGGGCCACCAATGCGGTGACGCCGCTGCAGGACGCGCTGATGGATTCCATTCCGCTGGTCTGTCTCACCGGTCAGGTGCCGACTTCGCTGATCGGCTCCGACGCCTTCCAGGAATGCGACACCGTCGGCATCACGCGCCCCTGCACCAAGCACAATTGGCTGGTGAAAGACGTCAACGAGCTCGCCGCCACCATCCATGAAGCCTTCCATGTCGCGACTACCGGGCGGCCGGGCCCGGTCGTGGTCGACATTCCGAAGGATGTGCAGTTCGCCAAGGGCATCTACGTGCCGCCGCAAACGGCGCCGCGCACCAGCTATCAGCCGAAGGTCCAGGGCGATCTTGAGAAGGTGAAGGCCGCCGTCGAATTGATGGCCGGCGCGAAGAGGCCGATCATCTACAGCGGCGGCGGCGTCATCAATTCAGGTCCGGAAGCCAGCCATCTGCTGCGCGAGCTGGTCGACCTCACCGGCTTCCCGATCACCTCGACGCTGATGGGCCTCGGTGCCTATCCGGCTTCGGGCAAGAACTGGATCGGCATGCTCGGCATGCATGGCACCTACGAAGCCAACATGGCCATGCATGATTGCGACGTGATGATCTGCATCGGCGCGCGCTTCGACGACCGCATCACCGGCCGGCTGACCGCGTTCTCGCCGAACTCGAAGAAGATCCATATCGACATCGATCCGTCCTCGATCAACAAGAATGTCCATGCCGATGTGCCGATCCTGGGCGATGTCGGCCGCGTGCTGGAGGATCTGGTGCGGCTGTGGCGGGCGACTGCCAAGGCCGACAAGAAGGCGCTCTATCCATGGTGGGAGCAGATCGCGAAATGGCGCGCGCGGGACTCGCTCGCCTATAGGATGAACAACGACGTGATCATGCCGCAATACGCGATCCAGCGGCTCTATGCGCTGACCAAGGATATGGACACCTACATCACCACCGAAGTCGGCCAGCACCAGATGTGGGCGGCGCAGCACTATCACTTCGACAAGCCCAACCGCTGGATGACCTCGGGCGGCCTGGGCACGATGGGATATGGCCTGCCGGCGGCGCTCGGCGTGCAGATCGCACATCCGAATGCGCTGGTCATCGACATCGCCGGCGACGCTTCGGTGCAGATGACGATGCAGGAGATGAGCTCGGCCGTGCAGTACGACGCGCCGATCAAGATCTTCATCCTCAACAACCAGTATATGGGCATGGTGCGCCAGTGGCAGCAGCTGTTGCACGGCAACCGGCTGTCGCATTCCTACACCGAGGCGATGCCGGATTTCGTCAAGCTGGCGGACGCCTATGGCGGCCATGGCATACGCTGCGACAAGCCGGACGAGTTGGATGACGCGATCCGCGAGATGATTTCGGTGACGAAGCCGGTGCTGTTCGACTGCCGCGTGGCGACTCTCGCCAACTGCTTCCCGATGATTCCGTCCGGCAAGGCGCACAACGAGATGCTCCTGCCTGACGAGGCGACCGACGAGGCGGTGGCCAACGCCATCGACGCCAAGGGCAGGGAACTGGTGTAGCGGCAGGCAGCGTCTGCGGCGGAAGCCGTGTGGAAACATAGAATTAGCGCCAAAGTTTGAAATCGAGATTCACGTCATGAACGCACAGCTCCAGCCGACCGGCTCCGCCTACTTCATCGCCAAGGAAACCGAAAAGCCGGAAACGCACACGCTTTCCGTGCTGGTCGACAACGAACCGGGGGTGCTTGCCCGCGTCATCGGCTTGTTCTCGGGGCGCGGTTACAACATCGAAAGCCTCACGGTGTCCGAGACCGAGCACGAGAAGCATTTGTCGCGCATCACCATCGTGACGCGCGGCACGCCGCATGTGCTGGAGCAGATCAAGCACCAGCTCGAGCGGATCGTGCCGGTGCACCGCGTGGTCGATCTCACCGTGCGCTCGCACGAACTCGGCCAGGAGCGGCCGCTGGAGCGCGAGCTTGCGCTCGTCAAGGTCGCCGGCACCGGCGACGCCCGCGTCGAGGCGCTGCGGCTGGCCGATGCCTTCCGCGCGTCGGTCATCGACGCCAACACCGAGCATTTCATCTTCGAGATCACCGGCAAGGGTTCCAAGCTCGACCAGTTCATTGCCATCATGAAGCCGCTCGGCCTGGTCGAGATCTGCCGCACCGGTGTCGCAGCCATGAACCGTGGCCCGCAGGGGATGTAGGCGCGCCACCCACCGCTCCGACTGCTTCAAATTCTCCTTGCTGGTCCGGCAGTCGCCCGTCAGTGGCTTTTGCGCGCCTGCCGGAAAAGGACAATATAGCTGACCTATCCGCGGGAGGATATGATGTCCGTCAACGCGTTCCTTGCACTCCTGGTCTATGCCTTCGTGACGTCGATCACGCCGGGGCCGAACAATCTCATGCTGCTGGCCTCCGGCGTCAATTTCGGCATCCTCAGAACGGTTCCGCATATGCTCGGCATCAGCATCGGTTTTCTGGTTCTGCTGCTGGCCGTCGGCTTCGGACTCGGCGCGGTGCTGACAGCGTTTCCGGTGCTGCATATGGCGCTGAAAATCGCCGGCGCCGCCTATTTGCTCTATCTTGCCTGGAAGATCGGCATGTCGCGCTCGATGGGTGGCAAGGACGGGGCGAAGGCGCGTCCGATGCGCTTCATCGATGCCGCCGCGTTCCAATGGGTCAACCCGAAGGCGTGGGTGATGGCGATCACTGCCATGGCCGTCTACACCAATCCGGATCATCCGTTCGTCTCGGTGGCGCTGATTTCAATCGCCTTCACCATCGTCAACCTGCCCAGCGTTTCGGTGTGGGCCGGGTTCGGCACCGCGCTGCGCGGCTTCCTTTCGGATCCCATGCGGCTGAAATGGTTCAACATAGGAATGGGTCTGCTGCTCGCAGCGACGCTCTGGCCGATGCTGCGTTAAGGGATCGCCACGGCACGTTAGCCGGCTGCACAACAATTGTGCAGTGCATATTAAATCTTCGTAATCCCGCGTTTTGGCCCTTTTCCGCCAAAGCCTTGTCCTATCTATTCGGCGAAATTCGCGGCAACGGCCGTGAAATAGACCACCGGTTTCGGCGTGTCGGATAGAGGGCCAGTTGTCGATGCGCGGAAAAATCGCCTTTACAGTCGTTGCTCTGGCCTGCCTTGCAGGTGTCGGCCTTTATCTGTCGCCCGCCACGATTGGCAGGGTGCAGCAGCTGATCTCCGGCCAGCAGGCC
>NZ_RZSV01000384.1:0-3219 GCF_004023205.1 Mesorhizobium sp. M1A.F.Ca.IN.020.03.2.1
CTGAAGCTCGATGCCGCGGCGATCCGCGGCGGCGAGAAAACGACCGTTCCGACCGACAAGGCGGTGGCCGACAAGCTGCTGACCAAGGAGGAAGCGGCCGGCGGCCCCGAGGTCACCGTCTACAACATCCCGGGCGGTGGTGCCTTTGCCATGGTCGCCGATCCGGAGGCGGTGAATTGGCCGGTGACGATCGGCATCCTGTTCATCCTGGTCGTGTTCGTGACCATGGTCTACGGGCCGATCGCCGCAATCCTGGTCGAGATGTTCCCGACCCGCATCCGCTATACCGGCATGTCGCTGCCTTACCATATCGGCAATGGCTGGTTCGGCGGCCTGCTGCCGGCAACGGTGTTCGCACTCAGCGCCTACAAGGGCGACATCTATTACGGCCTCTGGTACCCGGTGGTGATCGCCGCGATGTCGCTTATCATCGGCATGATCTTCGTCAGGGATACGCTTGGCACCGATCTGGACGCCAAGCAGTAGCCGATCCTCGGCAAATGAAGAGCCCGGCGCGAGCGATCGCGCCGGGCTTTTTCTCGTCTCGAGCTGGAAAGAATTGGTCAGCTCTTGCGCTGCTTGTGTTCTTCCTCGATTGCCGCCTGATGGTACCAGCCGTCGAAATCTGCGTGCGTATTGCGCAACGAGGCAAGCTCTGCCGCGAATTTCGCCTTTGGGCCTAAATTTGAGGCAGACGCCCGGCCTGCAAGCGGGAACATCAGGATCTTTGCCGAAGGACGGGACGTGGTGACATCCATTGGCGGCCTCCTACCTCTTCAGGAGCAAGTCGATTCAAATCTGTTCCCAAGATAGGTTCTGCGATTCATTTAGGCAATATGCTCACAAAAAGATCAGGCGTTGCACAATATTTATGCAGAAAGCGCGCCTGAACGATCGCCGCGCATTGCTGCGCAGGCTCAGCAAAATCAACGCTTTGCGATGACCATTTTGCCGCACCCTGGACGAGGAGAGTGGCATACGAATTGCATTTTAGCGCACGGCAGGCCGGCTCGGTCCGGCCATGCGTTGATGCCGCCCCGGCGTCCAAGCAACGAGAGGCACTGGAATGACCAAATACAAACTCGAGTATATCTGGCTCGACGGCTACACCCCGACCCCCAATCTGCGCGGCAAGACCCAGATCAAGGAGTTTGCCGAGTTCCCGACGCTTGAGCAGCTGCCACTGTGGGGCTTCGACGGCTCTTCCACGAACCAGGCCGAAGGCCGCAGCTCCGACTGCGTGCTGAAGCCGGTTGCGCTCTATCCGGATCCGGCGCGCACCAACGGCGTTCTCGTCATGTGCGAAGTCATGATGCCCGATGGCGTCACCCCGCATGCATCGAACAGCCGCGCGACGATCCTGGACGACGAGGACGCCTGGTTCGGCTTCGAGCAGGAATATTTCTTCTACAAGGACGGCCGCCCGCTCGGCTTCCCCGAGAGCGGCTATCCGGCGCCGCAGGGACCTTATTACACCGGCGTCGGCTACAAGAATGTCGGCGATGTCGCGCGCCAGATCGTCGAGGAGCATCTCGACCTCTGTCTCGCCGCCGGCATCAATCATGAAGGCATCAACGCCGAAGTGGCCAAGGGCCAGTGGGAGTTCCAGATCTTCGGCAAGGGTTCCAAGAAGGCCGCCGACCAGATCTGGATGGCGCGCTACCTGCTGCTGCGCCTTACCGAAAAGTACGGCATCGACATCGAGTTCCACTGCAAGCCGCTCGGCGATACCGACTGGAACGGCTCGGGCATGCACTGCAACTTCTCGACCAAGTACATGCGCGAAGTCGGCGGCAAGGCCTATTTCGAGGCGCTGATGGCCCAGTTCGAAAAGAACCTGATGGATCACATCGCCGTCTATGGTCCGGACAACGACAAGCGCCTGACCGGCAAGCATGAGACCGCGCCTTGGAACAAGTTCTCCTATGGCGTTGCCGACCGCGGTGCCTCGATCCGCGTGCCGCACTCCTTCATCAAGAACGACTACAAGGGCTATCTGGAAGACCGCCGCCCGAACTCCCAGGGCGACCCCTACCAGATCGCCTCGCAGGTCTTGAAGACGATCTCGGAGGTCGCGACCGACGCAAAGGTCTCGGCTGCGGCGTGATGCTTCTACGGCGTGGGCGGCAGTCCGCGCCAGGCCAGCGAACATCAAAAAAGCCCCGGCGAAATGCCGGGGCTTTTTTACGCCTGGCTTGCTTGGCGGCGATGAGATCCGCGCTCTCGCGACAGTGCTGGCCTGCTGTTCTGACGAGGCCCGTCCTGCGGCCTTTCCGCCCTCTGGCGAGCTGTTCACGAAAAAACCCCGGCTTTCGCCGGGGTTGTTTTCTGTCGGGAATGCAGTCGCTTACACCGAATAGTACATGTCGTACTCGACCGGGTGCGGGGTCATTTCGAAGCGCATCACCTCGGCCATCTTGAGCTCGATATAAGAGTCGATCTGGTCGTCGTCGAACACGCCGCCTGCCTTCAGGAAGCCGCGGTCCTTGTCGAGGTTCTGCAACGCTTCGCGCAGGGAGCCGCAGACCGTCGGGATCTTCTTCAATTCCTTCGGCGGCAGGTCGTAGAGATCCTTGTCCATCGGCTGTCCGGGATGAATCTTGTTCTTGATGCCGTCGAGACCCGCCATCAGCATGGCGGCAAAGCCGAGATAGGGGTTCGCGCCCGGATCGGGGAAGCGGACCTCGACGCGCTTCGACTTCGGCGAGGAGCCGAAAGGAATGCGGCAGGAGGCCGAACGGTTGCGCGCCGAATAGGCGAGCAGCACCGGCGCTTCGTAACCCGGCACCAGACGCTTATAGGAGTTGGTGAGCGGGTTGGTGAAGGCATTGATCGCCTTGGCGTGCCTGATGATGCCGCCGATGTAGAAGAGGCAGGTTTCCGACAAGCCGGCGTATTCGTTGCCGGCGAAGGTCGGCTTGCCGCCCTTCCAGATCGACTGGTGCACGTGCATGCCCGAGCCGTTGTCGCCGAACACCGGCTTCGGCATGAAAGTGGCCGTCTTGCCATAGGCATTGGCGACCTGATGCACGACATACTTATAGATCAGCATCTTGTCGGCGTTGCGCACCAACGTGTCGAACTTGATGCCGAGTTCGTGCTGGGCGGCCGCGACCTCGTGGTGATGCTTTTCGACGCGCACGCCCATTTCAGCGAGCACTGTCAGCATCTCGGAACGCATGTCCTGGCAGGAGTCGATCGGCGGCACAGGGAAGTAGC
>NZ_RZSV01000385.1:0-3208 GCF_004023205.1 Mesorhizobium sp. M1A.F.Ca.IN.020.03.2.1
GACACGCTGTTGTGTGGGTCGTGCGGCTGGGAGCGAATCTGCCTAATAACCAGCTGAATGTGACCGGCGTCGACCATTGGGCGTGGCGTAGAAATCATCGCTACGGAACGATCGTGTATAATCTTGAGCGGCGGCGAGCCCTGACGCTCTTGCCCGACTGCGAGATTGCGACCGTGGAGGCGTGGATCGCCGATCATCCCGAGATCAAAATTGTCTTGAGCGACCGCGGCGGCGGTTACGGGGTGGTGACGAAGGCGTTGCCTCAAGCCAGCCAGGTCGCCGCCCATTGTCACCTGGACGCGGAAATCGATGCGCGCGATTCGCATGGCCATGGGCACCACCGCGGTCAATGGAAATCGTGCGCGATGCGTTGCGAACCGAGCGCGCGAGGGGCAGCCACAATGCCGGCGAATGGAAAACTCCGGCAGAGGCACTTGACGAGTTGCTGCCATGAGTGAACAAAGTCGGTGTTGCGACGACCGCTTGAATCCGTCTTGGCTGCCGCGATCGCTGTGATGGATAAGGCCGCCGCCGTGGTCGGGACGCCGATCATGGAGAGCTGTTACAGGGCATCGAGAACGAAACCAGCATGCGCGGTCCTGTTTGCCCGCCAGCCGACGATCCGGCGGGCATAGGCGTCGATAACGAAGGCCACGTAAACGAAGCCGATCCAGGTCGCGACATGGGTAAAATCCGAGACCCAGAGCCTGTTCGGTGCCGGGGCATGGAACTGGCGATTGACCTGATCGAGCGGCAAGGCGCCGCCTTGTCGCTCACTGTGGTGCGGATCAGCTTGCCGCGGATCGGCCCTTCAAGGCCCATCTCCCGCATCAGCCGGGAGATGGTGCAGAAAACGATGTCGAAGCCTTCCCGCCGCAACTGCCGCCAGACCTTGCGCACGCCGTAGACGCGGAAGTTCTCCTCGAACACGCGCCGCACTTCGATCGTCAGGACTTCATCCCGCTTCGCCCGGGCAGACCGCCGGAAGGGATCGCGCCGCTTGGCAACATGGCCGTGGTAGGTGGACGGGGCGATCGGCAGCACCTTGCAGATCGGCTCGACCCCATGCGCCTCGCGGTGATCGTCGATGAACGCGATCATGGGCTTGAACCGGCGGTCGAGCTCCGCCTGGGCAAAATACGCGGAGGCGTTGCGCAGGATCTCATTGGCCGCGTTGGCCTGCCTCAGCTCCCGGTTCTCTCGCTCCAGGGCTTTCAGCTTCTCGGCGACCTCGGTGGGAAGGCCGGCGCGGACGCCGCTATCCACCTCCGCCTTCTTCACCCACTCATTGAGCGTCTGCGCCGTGCAGCCGATTTGGCCGCGATCGAAGACACCACCGCCCAGCGCGATGGATGATCCTTCTCGTGATCGAGAACCAGTCGCACCGCGCGGGCGCGCACCTCGGGAGAAAACCTGTTCGTCGTCTTGCTCATGATGGCTCCTCTCAAGGTTGAAGCCTCCGGCAAACCCGGCGCGGGTCAGGATCCCCCTTCAGATGGCAGAAGATCAGCCGTAAGACTTGGGCATCACGACCGCTTTCTTGACGTGCGGCGTTTCGTCACTCAACATGCTCTAACTCTACCGAGCATGCCAGCCGGTCAAATGGCGATTCTGCAATTCCAAAGACCGAGAAGGAAGGGTCTGCGGTGGTTAAATGGTAGAGGCGTCGGAGTGTTGGATATCCATTAGGAATCCCGAATGCCTGCTGTGCCTCCTCTGAGGCTGGTGCGGCATCAACAAGCAGTTTTGTCTTCCGAAAGCGCCTCCCTTGATCGCGCAGTGCATCGCTTACAAACTTCTCTCCAAACTCATCAACGACTTTGTCGTTCAAAGAAAGCGGCAAGTAGGAAGTATCGAACATGATCGGCGTTTCCTCGGCCGATATAATTCGCCGTATGCAAAGCATTTTTCCGGTTGGTGCATCAAACTCACTGAAGGCTGGATTGCGGATTCTCTCCCTTGTCACCGATGTCAGTTGAATCGACGGTCTCTGCCCAAATCGCAGAGAATCTCCAGTTGATGTGACGCAAAAATTGAGGTCACGAATGAACCTGCGCCTCTCTCGTACAAAGATTCCAAGTCCAAGGACGGAACGCAGGATTCCTGTGGGTTGAAGGTCTCGCAGCGCACGCTTGATAGTTATTGCGCTTACACCGAACTCCTCGGCCAATGCAGCGACGGATGGCAGAGGTTCCCCTACCTTGTAGTCGTTTTCGGTCACTCGCCGCATGATCTCTTGTCGGACCTTTTCGTGCAGCGTAACCGTAATTGATCCATTCATTCAGCAATGTCCTAATAGGTATAGTAATCGCAAACTAAAGCGAGTTCCAAGTCGAGCTACGGCCCGATTGATCTGATCTTGCCGGAGATAAAAACCGGCCGACAGCTGCCGTCGTCAACATCGAGCGCGTGCCGCAGGGCAATTAGAAGAAGAACTCCGAACGAATACAGGGTTTTGCCGTGAACCAGACAGAGGCGGCACCATGCCCGATGGGAGACTTTGCGGCCGACAGCGTCGGCCTCGCGTTCTCGGCAGTTATGCCCCAATTGGCGATGCGATCGTATCCAGGATGGCGCTCTCTGCCGTCTCGACGTCGGAAACATGCTCGACCGCCTGCGAGCTTAACAGTCAAAGCCATCCCGATTTTGTGTCCGGAAGTCAAAAAAGAACAATTCAAGTTTAACTCATTATTTCGAGCCGACTGTACATGCAAGTATGTTCTGAGTGCCGACTGGGCCACAGTAGGTACCGCCTGTGTCCCAAAAGCCAGACCTTAGATAAACTTTTCTAGCTGTCATATTGCGAACGTTTACTGCAAGCATGAGGCAGTCGACCCCGGGTCGGTTGGTTAAAATCCATTGGGCGGCAAGTCTCATGGCTTCCCTACCATATCCACTGCATTGATATGCAGAACCCACGCGAAGGCTGTGCAAAGTGATCACGTCTGGTGGTGCCCACTCCGGCACTGCCGCTTTTTCACGCAGGACAAAAAATCCAACAGCTTTATCGCGGACGACGATCGAGAAGGGATGCTCAAGTTCGGGACAAGAGCTATTTCGAAGCTCCGAGAACACCACGTCCAACGAGTCCACGAACTGTTCCTGCTCGGGATTAAGCTTCAAATGGACGACTGCAGCGTCATCAAAGCGAGACAAAGCTCTCAAGGTCGCACCGCACGCTTCGGAAGTAGGTGTATTCGCCCTGCGG
>NZ_RZSV01000386.1:0-3186 GCF_004023205.1 Mesorhizobium sp. M1A.F.Ca.IN.020.03.2.1
GCCGAGAACCGCCGCCGCGTTGCCTACTGGATGGGCGTGCCGGCGGATCATCTCCTCACCGCGCACCAGGTCCATTCTCCCGATGTCGTCATTGCCAAGGAGCCTTTTGCCGGCGCTCGCCCCAAGGCAGACGCCATCGTCACCGACCGGCCGGGCATCGCTGTCGGCGCCTCGACGGCCGATTGCGGACCGGTGCTGTTCGCCGACGCGGAGGCGCGCGTCATCGGCGCGGCCCATGCCGGCTGGAAAGGCGCCCTCACCGGCGTGCTCGAAAACACCGTAGCCGCGATGGAAGGGCTCGGCGCCCGCCGCGATCGCATCGTCGCCGTGCTCGGCCCTTCCATCGGACCCGACAATTACGAGGTGGGACCGGAATTCGTCGCTCGCTTCATCGAGGCCGACGCCGGCAATCAACGCTACTTCAAGTCGTCGCAGAACCCTGGCCACTCGATGTTCGACCTCAACCAATATACGGTCGACCGGTTGCGCAAGGCCGGCGTGACCGCCGACGGGCTCGGCCGCTGCACTTACGCGGAAGAACACCTTTTCTATTCCTACCGCCGCACCACCCACCGCAAGGAAGCGGATTACGGGCGGCAGGTCTCGGCAATCGTTCTGGAGAAAGAGTAATGGCGCTGCATTTCGAACGTTCGGAATTCGACGCGCGGCGCGACCGGCTGCTGATCGAGATGGCCGAGAAGAAGCTCGACGCCGTGCTTTTGTTCGCGCAGGAGAGCATGTACTGGCTGACCGGCTACGACACTTTCGGCTTCTGCTTCTTCCAGTGCCTGGTGGTGAAGGGCGACGGCTCGATGGTGCTGCTCACCCGCTCGGCCGATTTGAGGCAGGCGCGAAACACCTCGACCATCGAGAATATCGTATTGTGGACCGATCGTGATGGCGCCAATCCCGCGATCGACCTGCGCAACCTGCTCAACGATCTCGATCTGCTTGGCGCCCGCATCGGCGTGGAATACGACACGCACGGCCTCACGGCCTACAATGGCCGTCGCGTGGACGAGCAGTTGCAGACCTTCGGCCAGATCGCCGATGCTTCCGGAATCGTCGGCCGGCTGCGTCTCTTCAAGAGTCCGGCCGAGATCGCCAAGGCCGAAAAAGCCGCAAGCCTCGCCGACGATGCGCTCGATGCCGCGCTGCCGCTGATCAAGCAGGGCGGCGACGAGGCGCTGATCCTGGCCGCCATGCAAGGAGCAGTTTTTGCCGGCGGCGGCGACTATCCCGCCAACGAATTCATCATCGGCTCCGGCGCCGATGCCCTGCTCTGCCGCTACAAGGCCGGCCGCCGCAAGCTCACCAAGAACGACCAGCTGACGCTCGAATGGGCGGGCGTCTTCCATCACTATCACGCGGCGATGATGCGCACCGTTTTGACCGGGAAGATCTCGAAGCGCCACCAGGAACTGTTCGATGCCGCCCGCGCGGCTCTGCTTGCCGTCGAGAAGGCGATGACGCCGGGCAATTCCTTCGGCGACGTCTTCGACGCGCATGCCCGTACGCTCGAGGCGCATAATCTGACCAAGCACCGGCTGAACGCCTGCGGCTATTCGCTCGGCGCCCGCTTCACGCCGTCCTGGATGGACATGCCGATGTTCTACCAGGGCAATCCGGAGCCGATCGCGCCCAGCATGACGCTGTTCGCGCATATGATCATCATGGATTCGGAAACCGATACGGCGATGACGCTTGGCCGCACCTATCTTACCACGGAATCGGCGCCGAAGCCGCTCTCGCGCCATGATCTCGACTTGATCGTGCAGTGAATCCATAATGGTTGGTTCACGCGGGGGCGTTCGCCACCAGGGAGTTGTCGGGCAAATGAGACGATCGCAGGTGACGACCGTGTCATTGCTTGCGGCGCTGGCGCTGGCCGCCTGCACCAACGCCAAGGACGTCCTCGATCCTTCTGCCGTCAAGCCGCCGGCGGGTTCGGCCCAGGCTCTGCCGGCCACCCAGGGCACGTCGGCCACCGCATCGCCAACAACGACCACCGCGCCCGCGCCCACAGCGACCGCGGCGGCTTCAACGCCTGCCACGCCGGCTCAGGCCGCCGCCATCGCCAAGACCCGGCTGCAGGTAGCGCCGATCGTCGGCGCCTCGGTGGAGGCCGCAGCACCCTTGACGGCGGAATTGCAGACGCGCGCCAGGCAGCGCGGCGTGACCCTTGTCGGCAGCACCGACCAGACGGCGACGCATGTGCTGAAGGGTTATTTCTCGACCATGTCCGAAGGCAAGGACACCACAGTCATCTATGTCTGGGATATCTACGATCCGTCGGGCAACCGCCTGCATCGCATCAATGGCCAGCAGAAAGCGGCCTCGGTCGGCAGTGGCGAAGGCTGGCCGGCAGTAGCGCCGGCGACCATGCAGGCCATCGCCGACCAGACGATCGACCAGTTCACCGCGTGGCTCGGCGGCGACGGCGCCGGTTGATCGACCAACCTGTTGCCGGCTTGCGATCCAGCCGGCCTTTGTTGCGCCTTGTCGAACGATTCCCGATCACGAGGCTTGCAATACCGGCGCGGGCCGCTAAAAGCCCGGCATAAAGGCTCATGAGAGTCTGTCCGGTCTCTCCATCCTTCACCAGGAACGGTGCATGAAGCTTTTTGCGGGCAATTCCAACAGGGTGCTGGCCGAAGCGGTCGCTCGCTATCTCAACATCCCGCTGGGGAAGGCCAGCGTCAGGCGCTTCGCCGATCAGGAGATCTTCGTCGAGATCCAGGAGAACGTGCGCGGCGAGGATGTCTTCATCCTGCAGTCGACCTCCTATCCGACCAACGACCATCTGATGGAGCTGCTCATCATGATGGACGCCTTCATGCGCTCCTCGGCAAGGCGCATCACGGCGGTCATTCCCTATTTCGGCTACGCCAGGCAGGACCGCCGCGCCTCAGGCCGCACGCCGATTTCGGCCAAGCTCGTCGCCAACATGATCACCCGCGCCGGCGCCGATCGCGTGCTGACGCTCGACCTCCACGCCGGCCAGATCCAGGGCTTCTTCGACATTCCGACCGACAATCTGTTCTCGGTGCCGGTGATGGCCCGCGACGTGAAGGCGAAATACAAGCAGCTCGGCAATGTCGTCGTCGTATCGCCCGACATCGGCGGCGTAGTGCGGGCGCGCGCGCTTGCAAAACGCTTCGATGCGCAGCTCGCCATCGTCGACAA
>NZ_RZSV01000387.1:0-3156 GCF_004023205.1 Mesorhizobium sp. M1A.F.Ca.IN.020.03.2.1
TTGCTGGTCGAACGCGCATAACCTTCGGCGGCATGGCCGGCACCCTGCTCGTGCCTGACCAGAATGTGCTCGACCTCATCCTGCTGGAAGATCTCGTCATAGATCGGAAGGACCGCGCCGCCCGGATAGCCGAAGACATGCTTGACGCCGTTGTCCTTCAGCGCCTGCACCACCATTTCGGCGCCCGTCATTTCGCGCCGCTCGTTATGTCCGTTGCTCATCGGTCTGGTCCCGTACTGTTCGCCATCTGGCGATTTGCTGGTCGTTTAGTTGGGTTTTGGGCAATAAAAAAGGCCCCCGAGGGAGCCTGTGGGATGCGCATGGGAGGTTTTCGCCCGGCGGTTACACCGCCTTGCCCACGCGCCAGCCTACGAGAATGAGTGCTGTTTTCATGGGCGCGGACAATAAGGTCGGTTCCGCGCCGCTGTCAACGGGCAATCTGTCGGTCCCATTGTTCAGCGGCGCGGATTGTTCAGGCCGCCAGCACCACACCCCTTGCCTGGTTGCCGCCAACGCATTTTGCCGGGTATGTCGAGACGCATGATGTTGCCGAGAAAACGTCTCTAGTCTTCGGCGGCGCACTATTGTCGGCAAGTGTGCCGGGTGGGGCGGCGCCGGTGATCACGTCGCGCTTCGGGCCGCGAACTTTTTCACCACCCGCTCCAGCAGCGGCACGTAGTCGCGAAAGGCACGCGTCTTCATGTTGGCGACCTTGCCACCCTCGTCCCAGATGCGCACACGCACGGCTTCCTGATGGAATGGATTGCTGCGGAACTCCGCCACCTCCTCCGCGCTCATCGGCCCGCCCTGCAGCGACAGCGTATGGACCGAGGCCGGCGACAGCTTGCCGAAGTAGGAGGGATCGGTGGCGCAGAGATAACGCTTGGCCGCAACATGCAGCCTGACGCATTCGACGATGACCGGCGGAAAGAACGGCGCCAGCACCTCGCCACCCGCCTCGTCGTGGTGCTTGTCCTCGACGTCGTCGGGCGAATAGGTGCCGAACTCGCTGGTGTAGTGGCCGATGTCGTGCAGCAGCGCCGCAGCCACAAGCTCCTCCGGCGCGCCATCCTGCTCGGCTAGCCACGCGCCCTGCAGCATATGCTCGGACATGGTGACCGGCTCGCCGAGATAGGATTCCGCGCCGCGACGCTCGAAAATGTCGGCGATGAACTCGACGATGTTGCCGGTGTTCAGTTCATTCGATTTCATTCGGCCGCCTCTCTGACATCGTGTTCGATTGCCGCCAGCGTGGACAGCAGGCCGTCCTTGTCGGCGTAGCAGCCCTGCAGCCAGCGCGTGCCGCTGCCGGAAAAGGCCTTGCGCGCATGCATGACGCGCGTGTTGTCGACGATGAACGACTGGCCCGCCTCGAGCTTGAAGGTCACCTCGAAGGCCGGATCCTCGATCAGTTCGGCGAACCGGCGATAGGCGGCGTAATATGCGTTCATTTCGGCGAACGGCACGTCGATGGTCGGCGCCAGCGAGCGGTTGTTGAAGCGCACGCAGATGAGCTCGCCATCCGGTCCGAGCTCGATCATCGGGCGCTTGGACTGCAGCCGCACGCCCGATGAGCCGGCATATTCGAAGCGCGCCGGATAGGAGGAAAGCAACCGGAAGCCGTTCGAATTCTCCGCCTGCAGCGCGGCCGCCACCGCGAATCCGTCGACGACGCTGGATTCGCCGCCTTCCACCGTATTCTCGATGCAGGCCAGGATCTGCAGCGTCGGCACCGGGTCGCGGTAGGGATTGTCGGTATGCGCCTGCAGGCCAAGGTTGGTGTAGGCAAGATTGTTTGGATTGACCTCGGCGCGCACCTCGAACCAGCGCCCGTAATTGGTCTCCCTGATATATCCGAAGAGATCGGCCACATTGCATAATGCCCCGGATTCGGCCGGCAGACCGTCCATGACGGCAAAGCCAAAGCTCCGTACCGCCGTCAGCCATTGCCGCAGAACATTCCTGTCGTGCCGCGCCTCACTATAGGCCGCGCGCGGCACCGAACTCTGCATCGTGGCCTTGGTCCACCGCCGAATGTCGCTGCCGGTCCAGCCGGGCTGCCGATTTTCTTCGCGGTCGTAAGTATGGGCGCGAAGCCAGCTTGCGGGAAAGCTGACGGTCTTGTCTTCAGGCACGAACGTGACCACCAGCGCCTCGCCCTTGATCGAGGCCTCTCCGATCCGTGTCTCGCCCGGAATGTCCAAAATGGTGACCAGCCGCTGGCCGTTACCGGCGCTGCGGGTCCTGTCGTCCAGTGCGTTGTCGCGCAGCCACATGGCATGGAATCGGCTGCGTGTCCCATCGTCCCAGCCAAGCGCGATCGTTCGCCCTTCGTCGCCAAGGTTTGCTCTCGTCAGCACGTTTCTGAAACTCCCGTCTTCGGGCCGGCGCCGCGGTACCGATTGCATGCTGTCTTTACCAAAGGCATAATTCAAATTATTGTTTTTCAGCCAATGCCGCCAAAAACCTAATGACTGGAAAAGCTGCCGATCCCATGCCTCCGCTCGACTGGCTACGCAGTTTCGAAGCGGCTGCGCGCCTGTCGAATTTCACCGCCGCGGCCGCCGAGCTCGGGCTCACGCAAGCCGCCGTCAGCCAGCACATCCGCTTTCTGGAAGAGCGTCTCAAGACGCGACTGTTCGCGCGGCTGGCACGCGGCGTGGCGTTGTCGCCGGAGGGCGCCGCCTATCTTCCCCATATCCAGTCGGCATTCGCGATCATCGGCAGCAGCACGCGCGAGTTGTTCGAGCCACGCGTTTTGCAAACCGTCACCATTCGCGTTCCGATTTCTTTCGCGCTGCTGGTGCTGGTCCCGGCTCTTCCCGATCTCGCAAAGGCGCTGCCGTGGATCAGGCTCGATCTGGTGACCATCCATCGACCGACGGACTACGACGAGGCAGGCTCGACGCTCGACATCCGCTTCGGCAACGGTTCATTTTCCGGGCGCGACGCCGACCGGTTGACGGTCGAGCGGCTCGTTCCGGTCGCTGCGCCGATCTTGGCCGGAAATGCCGAATGGACATCGCTGCCGCTGCTGTTGGTGGCGGGCGCGCGCGAGATGTGGGCGGAGTGGTTCGCAGCCTCCGGCCTTGCCGGCCACTCCCAACGCTCGCATCGCTTCGACAGTTTTGTCGCCGCGATGGAGGCGGCGAAGTC
>NZ_RZSV01000388.1:0-3134 GCF_004023205.1 Mesorhizobium sp. M1A.F.Ca.IN.020.03.2.1
ATGCGGACCAGCGCCGCATCCTCAACATCGGCGGTTCCAAGACGGCGCTGCTGCATGGCGGCGGCGTGGCCAACGAAGTGTCGATCGGCTCGGCCTTCGTGCTGCCCAGCGATTTCGATACGCCCGGCCTCGACGGCTTCCGGCCGGCCGCTCTCATTGCGACGCCGATTCTGAAGGCGCTCGATCCGGTGCTCCCCGGCCCGGCGGCTATCTTCCGCACGCTGCAGGCGCTCGGCCTCTTCGCGAAGAAGGCCTGCTATCTCTATGGCGGCAAGTGGATGGCCGAACCGGTGTTCCCCGCAGGCATGAAGCCGAACGGCCTGATCGGGCTGTCTTCCAACCAGCAATTCATGGGGCTGCCGGCGGGCGCGGAGGTGAAGCCCGGTGACTACGCCTTCCTGCGGCCGACGCAGAGCGAGGCGGTGCTGCAGCATTTCGGCTCGCTCGCGGTGTTTGCCGGTGGGCGCATCGTCGAGTTCTGGCCGGTACTGCCGATGGGGTGAGGGGCGCCCCAACTGTCTTCGTCGCGATCCTTCGCGCCCCCCTCTGTCCCGTCGGCCTAAAGAAGTTCGGCACAATCAATTTATTTGACTCAGTCAACTAAATGATCGATCCTGTCCGCGACAGGAGGAATTCCCATGACCATCCACGATCACCCCGGCAAGCAGCGCATCGATGCCGTGCGCGCTTTCAACCGCTTCTACACCCGCCAGATCGGCCTGCTCGACGAGGGCCTCCTGAAGAGCCCGTTCTCGCTGACCGAGGCTCGCGTGCTTTACGAGCTTGCCCATCGCGACGGGCTGGTCGCCAGCGACCTGGTGCGCGACCTCGATCTCGACCCCGGCTATGTCAGCCGGCTGCTGAAAAAATTCGAGGAGCGCGGCCTGGTCGAACGCGCCGCCACGGAGGCCGACGCGCGGCGGTCCTCGATCGCGCTGACGCCCGCGGGCAGGGAGGCCTTCGCGCCGCTCAACCAGGATTCGCACGACCAGGTGCGCGCGCTGCTCGATCGCCTGGCGCCGACCGACCAGGAGCGGCTGGTCAAGGCGATGCGCACGGTGCAGGACCTGCTCGGCGACAAACCCCAACCCAAAGTGCCTTATATCCTGCGGCCGCTGCAGGTCGGCGACATCGGCTGGATCACGCATCGCCAGGGCCTCATCTACGCGCAGGACTATGGCTGGGACGAAACCTATGAGGCGCTGGTTGCCGAGATCCTCGGCGAGTTCGTCAAGAACTTCGTTCCGCAATGGGAGCGCAGCTGGATAGCCGAGCGCGAAGGCGAGGTGGTCGGCTCGGTTTTCGTCATGCGCAAGTCGCCCAAGGTGGCGAAGCTCAGGCTGCTCTATGTCGAGCCGTCGGCGCGCGGCCTCGGCATCGGCCGGCGGCTGGTCGACGAGTGCATCGCCTTCTCGCGCGCCAAGGGCTACAAGACGCTGACGCTGTGGACCAACGACATTCTTGGCTCGGCCCGCCGCATCTACCAGGCGGCGGGCTTCAAGCTGGCCGAGGAAGAGCGCCACCATTCCTTCGGCAAGGATCTTGTCGGCCAGACCTGGAACTTGGAGCTGTAGCGCCTTTTCCTTCTCCCCTTGTGGGAGAAGGTGGATCGGCGCGCAGCGCCGAGACGGATGAGGGGTGTTCCAGGGAACGCCACCGTCTCACTCCGCTGGAACACCCCTCATTCGTCGCCTTCGGCGACACCTTCTCCCACCGGGGGAGAAGGAGAGGGGCAGCGTCTCAACCTTCGATCGGCACCCAGATCTCCAGCCCGCCATTGCCGCTGCGCGGATCGAATTCGGGGCCGTAACGCTCGAAGTCGGGGGCGTCGGCGATCTCATGTCCGGATGCAGGCAGCCACTTGTTCCAGATGGTGTTGACCGTGCGTCGGATGGTCGAGATGTGTTCGCGATGCGCAAACACGGCATATTTGTGCGCCGGCACTCGAACCCGGTAAAAATCCTCCGGCAGATCGGAGAAATCCGACACCTCGACGCCGGCGACATAGTCGAAATTGCCGGCATCGTCGCCATTGGTGCAAACGCCGTAGGCGACGCCGGGAACCTCGCCGGGAATGTTGCCGACATAGGGTCCGAAGCGCTGCCACAGCATTGGGATGCCGGCGCTGGTCGCGCAGCTGTAGCGCTCGCCGAGCCCGGCGATGAGAAACGCCCGGCTGGTCTCGAAGCGCGGCGGCTCGAGCGCGGTGAGAAGCGAACTGTCCATGAGGATGGGCTCCACGAGGTCGAGGTTTTGGGTCGAGCCTCCAGCGCGCACCAGTTCCGGCGTGGTGCCGAACTGGGCGCGGAAGGCCCGTGTGAAAGCCTCATGCGAGCCGTAGCCGGCATCGAGCGCGACCGCCAGGATGTCGCTCGCGCCGCCCGCGAGCTTGCGCGCCGCTTCGCTGAGCCGCCGCGCCCGCATATAGCCCATGACCGACCGGCCGGTGGCGGCGCTGAAGGCGCGCGTCACATGGAAGCGCGACACGCCGCTGCTTGCCGCGACATCGTCGAGCGAAATCGCATCCGGCAGATGGCTTTCGACAAACCACAGCGCTTTCTCGGTCGGGTTCATGGCTCCTCGCATTTGGCGCGGCCACACTAGTCGGCGCGCCGACGGGCAGTTTGATCGAAATTGCGCAGTGCGCAATAATAGCCACGCGCATGCCGGGTTGAGTGGGATCGACTTGGCATTAGCGGCACGCGGAAGGGGTGTCCCGATGACGACGGCGACGGCCGATCAGGTGTTCCGATTTGGCGGGTTCACGCTCGACCTCGCCAAGGGAACGCTGCGCGGCATCAACGAGCCGCTGTTCCTGCGGCCGAAAGCCTACGCGCTGCTTTCGCATCTCGCCCGCAATATGGGCCGAGTCGTGCCGAAGTCGGAGCTGATGGATGTCGTCTGGCCCGGCGTCTATGTCACCGAGGATTCGCTCACCCAGTCGGTGCGCGAGATCCGCAAGGTGCTGGGCGAGGACATGGTGCGCACCGTCTCCAAGCGCGGCTATATGCTTGCCGCGGAAGCCGAAGCGGCGCCCGAGATCAGCAGCCAACCGATCGTGGCGGTGGTGCGCTTCCGCAACGAGAGCGGCGATCCGGCCGACGAGGCGATGGTCGACGGCTTTGCCGAGGGTC
>NZ_RZSV01000389.1:0-3116 GCF_004023205.1 Mesorhizobium sp. M1A.F.Ca.IN.020.03.2.1
GCCGACGAGCGCGCCGCGCGCCGCCGCGTCATCGTCGCCGGCTGGACCGAGGGTTCGCTCGACCGCCTCGGCCAGATCCTCGCCGAGCATCATCTCGGCAACCTGAAACCGGTGGCGACTCTTTCCGAGGTCGAAAAGCTCGAGCCGGGGCAGGCCGGTCTTGCCGTGCTGCCGCTCGAATCCGGCTTCGAGACCGACGGGATGGTCGTCGTCGCCGAACAGGACATTCTAGGCGACAGGCTGATCCGCCGCTCCAAGCGCAAAAAGCGTGCCTCCGACTTCATTGCCGAAGCATCGTCGCTGTCATCCGGCGACATCGTCGTTCACGCGGACCACGGCATCGGCCGATTCATTGGTCTGCGCACCATCGAAGCGGTCGGCGCACCGCATGACTGTCTCGAAATCCACTATGCCGGCGACGACCGGCTGTTCCTGCCGGTCGAAAACATCGAGCTCCTCTCACGCTACGGTTCGGATTCGGCGGAAGCGCCACTCGACAAGCTCGGCGGCGGCGCCTGGCAGGCGCGCAAAGCGCGACTGAAGAAGCGGCTGCTCGACATGGCCGGGCAATTGATCCGCATCGCCGCCGAGCGGCAGATGCGCGCAGCACCCGCCATGATTCCGGCCGACGGCCTTTATGGCGAGTTCGCGGCGCGCTTTCCCTATGAAGAAACCGACGACCAGCAGACGGCAATCGATTCCGTCATGGACGATCTCGGCGCCGGCAAGCCGATGGATCGGCTGGTTTGCGGCGACGTCGGCTTCGGCAAGACGGAAGTGGCGCTGCGCGCCGCCTTCATCGCGGCGATGGAAGGGTTCCAGGTCGCCGTCGTGGTGCCGACGACGCTGCTGTCGCGGCAGCATTTCAAGACCTTCTCGCAACGCTTTTCCGGCCTGCCGATCCGCGTCGCGCAGGCATCGCGCCTGGTCGGCTCCAAGGAACTGGCCGAGACCAAGAAGGGCGTCGCCGACGGCACGGTCGACATCGTCGTCGGCACGCACGCGCTGCTCGGTAGCTCGATCTCCTTCAAAAATCTCGGCCTGCTGATCATCGACGAGGAGCAGCATTTCGGCGTCAAGCACAAGGAGCGGCTGAAGGAGCTCAAGAACGACGTGCATGTGCTGACACTTTCGGCGACGCCGATTCCGCGCACGCTGCAGTTGGCGCTGACCGGTGTTCGCGAGCTGTCGCTGATCGCCACCCCTCCGGTCGACCGCATGGCGGTGCGCACTTTCATCTCGCCCTTCGATCCGCTGGTCATCCGCGAGACGCTGCTGCGCGAGCGCTACCGCGGCGGCCATTCCTTCTATGTCGTGCCGCGTATCAGCGATCTTGCCGAAATCCATGATTTCCTGAGAGAATCCGTGCCGGAACTGAAAGTAGCGGTCGCCCACGGCCAGATGCCGGCCGGTGAACTCGACGACATCATGAATGCCTTCTATGACGGCCAGTACGACGTGCTTCTGTCGACGACCATCGTCGAATCCGGCCTCGACATTCCGACCGCCAACACGCTCATCATCCACCGAGCCGATATGTTCGGTCTGGCCCAACTCTATCAGTTGCGCGGCCGCGTCGGCCGCTCGAAGGTGCGAGCCTATGCGCTGTTCACGCTGCCGGCCAACCGCAAGCTCACCGATACGGCCGAGCGCAGGCTCAAGGTGCTGCAGTCGCTCGATACGCTCGGCGCTGGTTTCCAACTTGCCAGCCACGACCTCGATATCCGCGGCGCAGGCAATCTCCTCGGCGAGGAACAATCCGGCCACATCAAGGAGGTCGGTTTCGAGCTCTACCAGCAGATGCTGGAGGAAGCGGTGGCCGAAGTGAAGGATTCCGGCGAAGTGCTGGATGGCGGCTGGTCGCCGCAGATCGCGGTGGGCACCGCGGTGATGATCCCGGAGAGCTATGTGCCGGACCTGCAGCTCAGGATGGCGCTCTACCGCCGCCTTGGCGACTTGGAGACCACCGAGGAGATCGACGGCTTCGGCGCCGAGCTGATCGACCGCTTCGGGCCGCTGCCGGAAGAAGTGACGCATCTGTTGAAGATCGTCTTCATCAAGGCGCTTTGCCGCAAGGCCAATGTCGAGAAGCTCGATGCCGGCCCCAAGGGCGTCGTCATCCACTTCCGCAAGCGCGAATTCCCCAATCCGGTCGGACTGGTCAAATTCATCGGCGAGCAGGGCTCGCTGGCCAAGATCAGGGCCGACCACAGCGTCGTCTTCATGCGTGACTGGCCGAATGCCGAGAAGCGGCTGGCCGGCTCGGCTGTTGTCATGACTCAATTGGCGCGGCTGGTCGACAAAGCTGCCTGACGGCTCCAGACCGGCATCCGAGCAGTTCAAGGCATTCGCCACTGCTGAAATTCCCGGCTAGAATAGAAAATCGGCTTCGTGTAAGGAGCCGCGACCTCTGATTGGGGTGGGAATGGCGAGCGAGACCGCTCGCCAGTTTGTTTTGACGCAATTCCGGACGGAAACCGTTCACAGTTTTCCTGGAATTGCTCTGAAGAGTTTTGGGTGCAGCGATGACAAAATGGTCGCCGAATTCGTGGAGAGCAAAGCCGATCAAGCAGGTTCCGGCCTATCCGGACCTTGCGGCGCTGGAGGCCACGGAAGCCCGGCTCACCACCTATCCGCCGCTGGTGTTTGCCGGTGAAGCGCGCAAGCTGAAGAAGCAACTGGCGGCGGTCGCCGCCGGCGAGGCCTTCCTGCTCCAGGGCGGCGACTGCGCCGAGAGCTTTGCCGAGCATGGCGCCGACAACATCCGCGACTTCTTTCGCGTCTTCCTGCAGATGTCGGTGGTGCTCACCTTCGCCGGCGCGCAGCCGGTGGTGAAGGTCGGCCGCGTCGCCGGCCAGTTCGCCAAGCCGCGCTCCTCCGACAGCGAGACCAAGGCCGGCGTGACGCTGCCGAGCTATCGCGGCGACATCATCAACGGCATCGAGTTCGACGCCGCGTCGCGCATCCCGGATCCCGCAAGGCAGGAGATGGCGTATCGCCAGTCGGCGGCGACCCTCAATCTCCTGCGCGCCTTCGCGCAAGGCGGCTATGCCAGCCTGGAGAACGTGCATCGCTGGATGCTGGGCTTCGTTGCCGACAGCCCGCAGGGCGAGAAA
>NZ_RZSV01000038.1:0-34467 GCF_004023205.1 Mesorhizobium sp. M1A.F.Ca.IN.020.03.2.1
CTCCTGACCCTCGGCGTCATCGTGGCGCATCAGCACCACCTCGTCGACCAGCGAGGAATTCTCCCACGGAACCTGCTTGCCGTTGGTGGCTTTGACCACGTCGCGGCGAACCGCCGCCATCACCGTGCGGATTTCCTGGTTGGGCGCCAACGCGTGGCGCGAAAAGGCAGATGAGAACGGGCTGAGGGCACCGCGCCCGTCATAGGCGACCGCGCCTGGCTCGGTGGCGAAGGCAATCAGCGTGTTCAGTGAGCTCTTCACCTGCGCAAGGCCGGCGTCGCCCGCGACGATCAGCTGGTCCCTCAGCCAGTAATCCTGGCGGGGGAAAGGATTGTTCCGGCAGGCGTCGAGGATGATCACCTGGATCTTCGCTTTCGAGCGCAATTGCTCCAGCACGTCGTCAAGCTTGATCGCCTGGACCTCGATGTCGGCGGCATCCTTCAGCGACGCGTCGACGGGGATCAGGAAATTCTCGCCCCCGATCTGAAAACCGTGGCCGGAATAGTAGACGACGGCCAGATCCGCACCGTCCGCCGCGGCGAGATAGTTGCGGAACCGCTCCTCGAACTGAAGCTTGGTCAAGTCCTTTGCGACGAACACGTCGAAGCCGGCCAGCCGGAACGTGTTCGCGACGTCCTGAGCATCTTTGTCCGGGTTTTTGAGAGCCGGAATATTTCGGTATTCGGCATTGCCGATGACCAAGGCAACCCTTCGATCGGCGTGAGCCTCGAACGCGGTGAAGCACACGAGAACCAGGGCTGCAAGGAACGCGCAGCATCGCAGCATGGCAAACCCCCATCCGCTAAAGTTGGTGCAGTCAGGAAGACAGTTTACGCCGCGAGGGTCTGTTAAAGAATTCACAATCCATGGCTACGGATGCAGAAAGCCGCCGGGATGGCTGACTGATAGTCTCCTGGCGACTTCGAGTCGCTGCCTTGGCTTTCAGGCGGCTTCCGCCAGGAATTCGGGGTTCTGCTTCACCAGCGCCGCCCGCAGCTTTTCCATGGCGCGGGCTTCGATCTGGCGGACGCGTTCCTTGGAGATGCCGAGCGCCTCGCCAAGCGATTCCAGGGTGGCGCCGTCGTCGCTCAGGCGGCGCTCCTCGATGATGCGCAGCTCGCGCGCATTGAGCGCGCCGAGCGCGCTCTTCAGCCAGACCGCGCGGCGCTCGACGTCTATCGTTTCGCCGACGACCTCGTCGGGAAGCGGATCCTCCGAGACCAGGAAATCCATCCGCTCGGCGGCGCCGTTCTCATCGGCAAGCGGGGTGTTGAGGGAGCTGTCGGGGGCCGAAAGACGCGAATCCATCATCGCCACGTCGGCTTCCGGCACGCCGAGCGCGGCCGAAACCTCGCGGTAAAGCGAGGCATTGGAGAGCGGCTCGGCGCCGTTGGCAAGCCGCGCGCGCAGCCGCCTCAGATTGAAGAACAGCGCCTTCTGCGCGGAGCTGGTGCCGCCGCGCACGATCGACCAGTTGCGCAGGATATAATCCTGCATCGAGGCGCGGATCCACCAGGTGGCATAGGTCGAGAAACGCACTTCGCGGGCGGGCTCGAAGCGGGCAGCCGCTTCCAGCAGGCCGACATGGCCTTCCTGAATGAGGTCGCCGAGCGGCAAACCGTAGTGGCGGAATTTGGAAGCCATCGAAATCACCAGCCGCATATGGGCGACGGTGATCAGATGCAGCGCGTCCTGGTCCTTTTTTTCCCTCCAGCGTATAGCCAGGAGATGCTCCTCGTCGCGCTCGAGATAGGGAGCCTTCATTGCCGCCCGGACCAGTGTCCGTCCTGCCACATCCTCGATCATGCCGGCTCCTTTTGGCGGTCGTTGCACTGGATGACGGTTGAAATGACGTCGCAGCGCCCTACAACAGCCAGCAACGTGCCAGAAGCGCGAATGGTTCCGTAGTGCCGGCGGATGCATATGCCTGCCGAAAACGTTTCTGTTATCGATCCGTGACGCTTGGCTTGGCGGATTTTTCGCTGGTTTTGAGAACTGGATTTCTGGAACGGTCGATTTTTGAAATCTGGTTCCTTATTTCTTGAGCTTCCATCTGCCAGTTTGCGGCTCTCACCATGCGCCGGGGCACCGGTCAAAACGGGATCACAGAAAAATGAAATGGCTCAAATCGCTTCTCGTCGCCGGAACGCTGCAGGTTCTGGCAGTCACAGCCGGTCATGCCGGCGCCAATCTCGACCAGATCAAGCAGGCGGGCGTGATCAAGGTCGGCACGGAGGGCACCTACGCGCCCTTCACCTATCATGATGACTCCGGCGCCTTGGTCGGCTTCGACGTGGAGATCGCCAAGGCGATCGCCGAGAAGCTCGGCGTCAAGGTGCAGTTTCTCGAGGGCAAGTGGGACGGCCTGATCGCGGGGCTCGACGCCAACCGCTACGACGCCGTCATCAACGAGGTCGGCATCACCGACGCGCGCAAGGCCAAGTATGATTTCTCAGATCCCTACATCGCCTCCAAGGCGGTGCTGATCGTGCGCGGCGACAACAGCGACATCAAGACATTCGCGGATCTCAAGGGCAAGAAGGCGGCGCAGTCGCTGACCTCGAATTTCGGCAAGCTCGCCGAGAAGAACGGCGCCGAATTGGTCGGCACCGACGGCTTCGACCAGTCGATCCAGCTGCTGCTCACCGGTCGCGCCGACGCCACCATCAACGACAGCCTGTCCTTCCTCGATTTCAAGAAGCACAAGCCCGACGCCAATGTGAAGATCGCCGCGCAGGAAGAGAATGCCGATTATTCCGGTGTCATCGTGCGCAAGGGCGATCCGGAACTGGTGGCGGCGATCAACAAGGCGCTGGCCGACATCAAGGCCGACGGCACCTACAAGAGGATTGCCGACAAATATTTCGGCGAGGACGTCTCGCAGTAAGCCCAGTCATCCCTTTTGCTTGAGTTCCGGCGGGCCGTCTTTGACGGCCCGCCGATTTTTACCTGATAGTCGCTCGGCATGCGGCCAGAGGGTCGCAGCGTCCGGAAAGGAGAAGGGCTCCGTGCCGCACTGGTTGCAATTGATGCTGGAGTCGCTGCCGACGCTGCTATGGGCGGCACTGATCTTTACCGTGCCGCTGACGCTGCTGTCCTTCGCCTTGGGGCTTATGGCCGGGCTGGTGACGGCGCTGATCAGGCTGTTCGGCCCGAAACCGCTGGTCGCGCTTGTGCGCTTCTATGTCTGGATCTTTCGCGGCACGCCGCTTCTGGTGCAGCTCTTCCTGATCTTCTACGGCCTGCCGTCGGTGGGCATCCTGCTCGATGCCTTTCCCGCAGCGTTGATCGGCTTCACGCTCAATATCGGCGCCTACACGTCGGAGATCATCCGCGCCGTCATCGGCTCGGTGCCGAAAGGGCAGTGGGAGGCCTCCTATTCGATCGGCATGACCTGGAGCCAGGCGATGCGGCGGACGATCCTTCCGCAAGCGGGCCGCGTCGCGGTGCCGCCGCTCTCCAATACGTTCATATCGCTGGTCAAGGACACCTCGCTCGCGGCGGCAATAACGGTGCCCGAAATGTTCCAGGCTGCGCAGCGCATCGTCGCCACCACCTACGAGCCGCTGATCCTCTATGTCGAGGCGGCGGCGCTCTATCTGGCGATGAGCTCGGTGCTGTCGGCTCTGCAGGCGCGGCTGGAGGTGCGGCTCAACCGCTATGGCGGCTTCCTGGAGGCCAATGCATGATCGGCCTTACCAACATCGAGAAGCGCTTCGGCGACAATCTTGTCCTGAAAGGTGTCACCGTCAGCATCGACGAAGGCAGTGTCACGGCGCTGGTCGGGCCTTCGGGCGGCGGAAAAAGCACGCTCTTGCGCTGCATCAACCTCTTGGAAATTCCGACCTCGGGCACTTTGCGCATCGGCGACGAGACGCTGGAATTTCGGCCGGGCGCCAAGGTACCGGCGGCGGACATTCAGCGCGTGCGGCTGCAGACCGGCATGGTGTTTCAGAATTTTCAGCTCTTTCCGCATCGCACCGCGATCGAGAACGTCATGGAAGGGCTGGTGACGGTGCTGAAATGGCCGCAGGCGCGGGCGCGCGAGCGGGCGATGGCGCTGCTCGAGAAGGTCGGCATGGCGCATAAGGCCGATGCCTGGCCGGCGACTCTGTCAGGCGGCCAGCAGCAGCGCGTTGCGATCGCCCGGGCGCTGGCGCCGTCGCCGCGCGTGCTGCTTTGCGACGAGCCGACCTCGGCGCTCGATCCGGAGCTGGCGCAGGAAGTGGTCGACGTGCTGGGTCAACTGGCCCGCGAGGGCACCACCATGGTGATGGCCACGCATGATCTGAGACTCGCCTCCAAGATCGCGCAGGAGGTGGTGTTCCTCGATGCCGGCTCGATCGTCGAGAAGGGCCCGGCTTCGATCGTGTTCGACAACCCCGAGCGCGAGCGGACCAAGCGCTTCATCGCCTCGCTGCGGCAGGAGGAGGCGCGGAAGGAAGGCGGGGGCGGGGGATCAGGTACGATTCCTTCATAAGTTGGCGCTGCCCCTCATTGCCCTGCCGGGCATTTCTCCCCGTATAGTGACGGGAGAAAGGACGCTTTCATCAGAGAGTTCGCCAATCGCCAACGTTTCAGAATGGGCGCCAACGACGCCGTCATCTCGCTTCTCCCCGTTCACTATACGGGAGAAGGTGCCGGCAGGCGAATGAGGGCAGCGCCGACCTTCCGATATTGCGCGCAACAAAAAACCCGGCGCCAGGCCGGGTTCTTCGTTGTTCGGCAGGCGAATGCTCAGGCAGCTTCTTCCTGCTCGGCTTCCTCGTTGTCGGCCTTGGCGCCGCGCTTCGGACCCTTGTTGAGGTTGACCTCGATGAGGCGAACCGCCTCGGTCTCCGACATGCGGTTGACGGCGGCGATCTCGCGAGCCATGCGGTCGAGCGCGGCTTCGTAGAGCTGGCGCTCGGAATAGGACTGCTCCGGCTGGTTGTCGGCGCGATAGAGGTCGCGCACCACTTCCGAGATCGAGATCAGGTCGCCGGAATTGATCTTGGCATCATACTCCTGCGCGCGACGCGACCACATCGTGCGCTTGATGCGGGCGCGGCCCTGCACGACCTTCAGCGCGCGATCGACATAATCCTCTTCCGAGAGCTTGCGCATGCCGATAGAGGTCGCCTTGGCGACCGGCACCTTAAGCCTCATCTTGTCCTTCTGGAAATCGATGACGAACAGCTCCAGCTTGTGACCCGCGACTTCCTGCTCGTCGATGGCCACGATCTGGCCGACGCCATGCGCCGGGTAAACGATAAACTCACCGGTCTTGAACCCGTGACGGGCCGCGGTGGACTTCTTCTGCGGGGTGATCGTTGCCATTACGCCCTGAACTCCTTAGTTGTAGCGCCGGCATGGCGGCGCCGGCTGAACTCAGACGATCGGCGGAAGCCGATCTTTAGCCGCACAACAAGTGAACTCACCGGAATAAGCCGGGACCGACAAACCGCACGAATGCGATTGCCTGCCCCAGATCGCTCTGGTCCGGATTTGAAAAGTTCACCTTTCAGTGATTTGGGGCGTTAGCGCCATAAATCGACGTTGTGTCACCGGCATGTTTCGCGGATATAACACAAAAAGTCGGAAGAATCAAGGTTTTGCTGCATTCGCTAACGCCATGGGCCATCGCTGGCTGTCAAGACAGCAATTGTATCGGCTCGCTTACGTCGCGTCATGCCGGCTTGCCCGGCCCGGCCTTCAGTCGCCTTCGCCGGGCTCCGGCGAGAAATACTTCTCGAACTTCCCGGCCTCGCCGTCGAAGTTCTTGGCGTCGGCCGGCGGCTCTTTCTTGGCAGTGATGTTGGGCCATTTCTCCGCGTATTCGGAATTGACCTGCAACCATTTGTCGAGCCCGGACTCGGTGTCCGGCTTGATCGCGTCGGCCGGGCATTCCGGCTCGCACACGCCGCAGTCGATGCACTCGTCAGGATGGATGACGAGCATGTTCTCGCCTTCGTAGAAACAGTCGACCGGACAGACCTCGATGCAGTCCATGTATTTGCATTTTATGCAATTGTCGGTCACGACATAGGTCATCGCAGGCTCCGGGACGTCCCGTATTTGCTGGGCTTTTTTGGTGAGGTAACGCCTTTGCCCGCCGCTTGCAAGGGCAGGACTTCCCGCCTGAGCCGGCATCGCGGAAAGGAATTCCGCGCGCCTGCCGCGACGAGGTTCCGTCGTATCTTCTAGTCCTCGCCGAGCAGCCGGTCCGTCTGCCGCCGCTGCCGCTTGGTCGGACGGCCGGTGCCGGCCTCGCGCAGCGCCGGAATGGCGTCAGGAACCGCCTCGCCCTTGGCCGTCGGCGACGGCGACATATCCTCGTAAAGCAGCCGCGCCTCGTCGGCAGGACCACGCCGGGCGCCAGGCCCAAGCACCTTCCAGACAAGGATTCGGCGGTCGAGCGTGATGGTCAGAACATCGCCGGCCTTGACCAGATCGGAGGCCTGCGCTGCTTTGTCGCGATTGATGCGGACGCGCCCGGCAATGACGAGCTTCGCCGCCAGCGACCGGGATTTCACCGCACGCGAGAAGAACAACCATTTGTCGATGCGCTGGCGGCCTTCTCCAACCATCGCGACCGGCCGAGGCTATTTCTTCAGCTGGTCGCGCAAGGCGGCGAGCTTGGCAAAGGGTGAATCCGGATCGAAGCGCTGCGGACGCTCCTCGCGCGGCTTGCTCTGGAAGGTCGGCTTGCTGCCGCCTGCGGCATTGCCCTTGCCGTCCTGCCTGTTGCCTTTCCAGTCCGGCCGGCCCTCGCGGCGGCCCCCCTCGTGGCGATCGGCACGCTCGCCCTGAGGCCTGCCTTCGCGCCGTTCGCCGCCTTCGCGTTCCGGTCTCGGCTTGAACTTCGAGCGGTCGAAGCGCGGCTTGCCGGCCCCGTCGCGCTGGTCGCGGCGGCCCTCACGGGCTGGCCGATCGCCGGCCTGGCCACCCGTGGCACCCGCCTGGCCATCGCCTGCCGCCTGGCCGTTGCGCGGACGATTGTCGCGGCGATTGTCATGGCGGTGGCGCGGGCGCGAATGGTCGAAGCGCGCCTGCCGCCACAGCAGGATCGGCTTCTGCTCTTCCGGCTCGGCGGAGGGCTCTGCGCCTTCACCACTTTCGCCCTCGTGGGGAGCGCCGGCGTCGCCGGTGTTGGTGCCGCCTGCATCGTTGGCGCCGTGACCCCCACCCGCGTCGCTTCGCGCAATGACCTCCGCCATCGAGGCGGAGGGGGAGGCGTCGGCGCTTTCAGCCGACCCAAGCACTGCTGCCGCGTCCACCGCTGCGGCGGCCTCCATAGGCGGAGTCTCTTCCGCGACCGCAGCCGACGCTTCCGCCGGGTCTTTCGCGTCAGGCTCCGTCGCGGCTTCCGCGATGGCTTCGGCAGGAACTACAGCGGCAGCCGGCTCGGATCCCTCGACCGTTGCCTCTGCAACCGTGTCTGTTGCCACGGCGTGCGCCTCTGCCGCCTGTGCAGCACGCGCAGCCTCTTCCGCCGCAAGCTTCGCAGCCGCGGCCTCGCGGGCGGCATTGTCCAGCGCGTCGAGCTTGGCCTTCACCTCCGCCGCCGGCTTCGGTTCGGCGCGATAGCCAAGGCCTTTGAGGATCTCTTCCATGTCGTCGGCGGTGGCGCCGAGGATCGACATCATGGGCGGCGTCACCATGAAGGCGTGGCCGTCATAGGCGCCGTCGGGTCGCTGGCCGAGGCCGGGCTTCCAGTTGGTCGCGGGGCGAATGAGATCGGCCAGCCGCTCTAGGATATCGACGCGCACGGCGCGGCGGCCGAGATTGCGATAGCCGGCGAGCTTGTAAAACGTCTTGTCGAAAGCAGGATCGATCACCACCGAGGTGCGGCCCGATGCCAGCGCATTCACCACGTCGCCGAAGCCTGGCTTGTCCTTGCCGTCGCTCTTAAGCGCCCAGAGCAGCGTCACCAGCCCGGCCGGCGCCGGCTTGATCAGCGCCGGCACGAAGACGTGGTAGGCACCGAAGCGCACGCCAAGACGCCGCAGCGCCGCGCGGCCTTCCTGGTCGAGCGACTTCATTTCCTCGGCGATGTCGCGGCGGTTGATGAGGCCGAAATGCTCGACGAGCTGGAAGGCGATGCCGCGCGCGATGCCGGTGAGCTGCTCGGCGTTCTTCAAATCGACCAGCGGCTTCAAGAGCGACTCGATCTGAAAATTGACGAAACGCTCGGCGCGCGCCGCGACCTTGTCGCGGGCAGGGCCGGTGAGCTGCTCGTCGGCAAGCAGCACAAGGCGCGGCTTCAAAGCCTCGTCGCCGGCAACCAGGGTGCCGATCGGCGCGCCGATCCAGCGCAGGACACCGTCCGAGCCCAATGCCAGATCGCCGTTGGCGCAGGCGGCGAAGCGCTCGGCGCGCGCCTCGAACTCAGCCGCGAGCGCCTTCTGGGCAGCGGTGCGCACCGCCTTGGCGTCCTCGCCGCCGGCGCTCTGGTCGGCGGTGAAGCGGAAACCCTGCAGCTCGCCGACGTGATGGCCTTCGACGAGCACGGTTCCGGTTGGGCTGATTTCAGCTTCAGGCATGGTATTTTCTCTAAGGCGCCGCATGAGGACGGAAGTCCTGCGGTCTACGAAGCGTTTCGTCAACCGCTCATGCAGCGCATCCGACAATCTGTCTTCGATTTCGCGCGTCTTTTCCTGCCAGTGTAGCTGATCGGCCAGCCAGCCCGGTCGGTTGGAGACGAAGGTCCAGGTGCGGATCTGGGCGATCCGGTGCGACAGCGTGTCGATATCACCATCCGTGGTGTCGGCCCGCCGCACCTGCTCGGCCATGTAATTCTCATCGACATGGCCATGGCGTACAAGGTCCATATAGATCGAGGCGATGAGGTCGGCATGCTGGGCGGGCGCGATCTTGCGGTAGTCCGGCAGCGCGCAGGCCTCCCACAGCAGCGCCACGCGCTCCCTGCCGGTGGCTAGCGTCCTGATGTCGCCGTCGCGCGACAAATGTTCCAGCGCCTGAGCGTCGACCGCCGGCAATGCCCGGGTCAGCCCTTCGACCGGCGCGTTGGTCTCGATCGAGCGTTTCAGGGCATCGAGGCTGGCAAAATCGAAATCGGCGGTGCGCCACTGCAGCACCTTCACCGGGTCGAAATCGTGCCCCTCGATCTTCTTGACCAGATCCTCGTCGAACGGATCGACCTGGCCGGTGACGCCGAAGGTGCCGTCGCGCAGGTGTCGGCCGGAACGCCCCGCGATCTGGCCTAGCTCGGCGGCGGTCAGGTTGCGGTATTGGTAGCCGTCGAACTTGCGGTTCTGGGCGAAGGCGACGTGCTCGAGGTCGAGGTTCAGGCCCATGCCGATGGCATCGGTGGCGACTAGATAGTCGACGTCGCCCGACTGGAAGATCTCCACCTGGGCATTGCGGGTGCGGGGACTGAGCGCGCCGAGAACGACGGCAGCACCGCCCTGCTGGCGGCGGATCAATTCGGCGATGGCATAGACCTCGTCGGCGGAGAAGGCGACGATCGCCGTGCGCCGCGGCAGGCGGGTGAGCTTCTTCGAGCCGGCGTAGGCAAGATGCGACAGCCGCGGCCGCGTCACCACCGAGACGCCCTTCAGCAGGCGTTGCAGGATGCCGTGCATGGTGGCGGCGCCCAGAAGCAGCGTCTCCTGGCGGCCGCGCAGATGCAGGATGCGGTGGGTGAAGATGTGGCCGCGTTCGAGGTCGCCGGCGAGCTGCACCTCGTCGATGGCGACGAAGGCGGCATCGGTCTCTCGCGGCATCGCTTCCACGGTGCAGACGGAATATCTCGCGCTCGCCGGCACGATCTTCTCTTCGCCGGTGATCAGCGCCACCTTGCTGGCGCCGACCTTCTCGCAGACGCGCGTATAGACCTCGCGGGCAAGGAGCCTCAGCGGCAGACCGATGATGCCGGTGTCGTGCGACACCATGCGCTCGATGGCGAGATGGGTCTTGCCGGTGTTAGTGGGGCCGAGCACGGCCGTTACGTCGCGGCCGGAAAGGATCAGCGGCTGGGAGGGTTTCGGCTGGATATTCATCGGCTCGGAAATGAGGCTTTCTGCCGCTTGTTGTCGGGGACGCGGCGGTGCCGCCGCGTGTGACAGGGCACACATAGGGATTTCAGACGCGAAGCGAAAGCGGAATGTTCCCATCAAGAGATGGCGCGACGACAGGCAAGGTCAAAATCCGCGGCCGATTAACCGTTGGAACGAGTCTGGAACGAATCGGCGACGAATCACTGACTCGCTCTGATTCAGGTTTTGTTCACGGCTATATGTGGATTTTTTGACCATGAGTCTCACCACATGCTGAATCTGTGAACTGGCCCGTTTCGTGCTTGGCTCGCGCTGGTTCCGGAGCGTCGTTAACCTTTGCGGGGGAGCGACCGCGACGGACTCGAGCGCGGCCGCCAACATTGTGAAATGGTTGATCTTTCCTAACCGGCGTTAATCTTGTTCGCGCCTATTTCCGGCGCGGCGCGTTAACTTCTCGGCCAAAGCCGGAACGAATCGGCGACGAATCAGCGATCTGCAAAACTTCCTGTTTTGTTCACCCCTAGATATGGTGTTGTCCAAAGCTTGTGCACCGAAAATCCACAGCTTGTGAACCGGGTTTCCCACAGGGCGCGGGGAGGCTGTTAACTTTTGCGTGCCAAATTGAGGCATGCCCACCCGGTGCTGCCGGAGCGCAGACAAAAACAGGCGGCCCGTTTGCGGCGGGCCGCCTGCCATCGGTGTCAGAAGAGTTCAGCCGAACAAGATCTCAGGCGAAATACTGGCCGCCATTGGCGCTTATCGTCGAGCCGGTGATGAAGCCTGCGTCTTCGGAGGCGAGGAAGACAACGCAGCGCGCAATCTCCTCCGGCTCGCCGAGACGGCCGACCGGGATCTGAGCGATGATCGATTCCCGCACTTTTTCCGGCACGGCCATGACCATGTCGGTGGCGATGTAGCCGGGGCAAACAACGTTGACGGTGATGCCTGCGCGGGCGCCTTCCTGGGCAAGCGCCTTGGTGAAGCCGATGTCGCCGGCTTTCGAGGCCGAATAATTGACCTGGCCCATCTGGCCTTTCTGGCCGTTGATCGAGGAGATGGTGATGACGCGGCCGAACTTCCTATCGCGCATGCCGTTCCATAGCGGATGCGTCATGTTGAAGACGCCGGAAAGGTTGGTGTCGATGACCTCCTTCCACTGTTCGCGGGTCATCTTGTGGAACATGGTGTCGCGGGTGATGCCGGCATTGTTGACCAGCACCGAGACCGGGCCGAGATCAGCCTCGACTTGGGCGATGCCTGCGGCGCAAGCGTCATAATCGGCAACCGACCATTTGTAGACGGGGATGCCGGTCTCGGCCTTGAATTTCTGGGCCGCCTCGTCATTGCCGGCATAGTTCGCGGCGACCGAATAGCCGGCATTCTTCAGGGCCACCGATATCGCCGCACCGATGCCGCGCGATCCGCCCGTGACGATTGCTACCTTGCTCATGCATTTCCTCCCTTTGGTCGGAAGAACGAATAGGGAGTGGCGAAGAGCGAGTAGGGATCCGATAGCCCGTCGCGCAACGCTATTTCCCCTGTTCGCTACTCCTCATTCGCTATTCGCTCAGTTCGCCGCTCGCTCAGTTCAAGGCTTCCACACACATCGCAACGCCCATGCCGCCGCCGATGCAAAGCGTCGCGAGGCCCTTCTTTGCGCCGCGGCGACGCATCTCGTAGACCAGCGTGTTGAACACGCGGGCGCCCGAGGCGCCGATCGGATGGCCGATGGCGATGGCGCCGCCATTGACGTTGACGATCGAGGGATCCCAGCCCATGCCCTTGTTGACGGCGCAGGCCTGCGCGGCGAAGGCCTCGTTGGCCTCGACGAGATCGAGGTCCTTGGCCGACCAGCCGGCCTTTTCCAGCGCCCGCTTCGAGGCCGGGATCGGGCCGGTGCCCATGATCGCCGGATCGACGCCGGCGGTCGCCCAGGAGGCGATGCGGACCAGTGGGGTGATGCCGCGCCTGGCAGCCTCGGCCTCGCTCATCAGCAGCGCGCCGGCGGCTCCGTCATTGATGCCCGAAGCATTGGCGGCGGTGACGGTGCCGTCCTTGTCGAAGGCCGGCTTCAGCTTGGTCATGGCATCCAGCGTAGCGCCGTGGCGGATATATTCGTCCTGGTCGACGATGGTGTCGCCCTTCTTGCCCTTGATGGTGACGGCGACGATCTCGTCCTTGAACTTACCGGCCTTCTGCGCCGCCTCGGCCTTGTTTTGCGAGGCCAGCGCGAACTCGTCCTGGACTTCGCGGGTGATCTGGAAGTGACGAGCGACGTTCTCGGCGGTGTTGCCCATATGGTAGCCGTTGAAGGCATCCCATAGGCCGTCCTTGATCATGGTATCGATCATCTTGTAGTCGCCCATCTTGACGCCGGCGCGCAGGTGCTGGGCGTGCGGCGACAGCGACATCGATTCCTGGCCGCCGGCGACGATCACCTTGGCGTCGCCGGTGGCGATCTGCTGCATGCCGAGCGCAATGGCCCTCAAGCCCGAGCCGCAAACCTGGTTGAGGCCCCAAGCAGTCGTCTCCTTGGGCAGACCGGCATTGATGGAAGCCTGGCGGGCCGGGTTCTGGCCCTGAGCGGCGGTCAGCACCTGACCGAGGATGACTTCGTCCACCTCCGCCGGGTCGACCTTGGCACGCGCGAGCAATTCCTTGATGACGACCGCGCCGAGCTCGTGCGCGGGCGTGGCGGCGAAACTGCCGTTGAAGGAGCCGACTGCTGTGCGGGCTGCGCTGGCGACGACGATTGAATTGGAAGCGGACATTTTCTTCTCCAGGCTTCGAGGTGTCGTTAGGCTATCCTTTGGAGACTTTCTTGCCCGTTCAAGCACCTGAGTCAAACCGGAAATCGGCATGGCCGCCATGCGCCGCAAGCAAGTCGAGCGCTTATCGTGACGGCGTGGCCATCGCGCTGCAGCACAATTTGGCCCGCCCTTTCGGCATTAATTGATGCCGCACTGCACAAACCGCTTGGAATTGTGACGCTTTTGCGCATATCCTCGACAAATGGCGCAATCGTTACCGGCCGCTTACTGTGAACGCGCCGGTATCCTGGGGAGGATACGGATGGCCGCAAAAGACGACCCGATCGTCATCAAGAAGTACGCCAACCGCCGGCTCTACAACACCGGCACCAGCACCTATGTGACGCTCGAAGATCTGGCCGAGATGGTCAAGAAGGGCGAAGAATTCACCGTGCAGGACGCCAAGACCGGCGACGACATCACGCATCCGGTGCTGACCCAGATCATCTTCGAGCTGGAGAACAAGGACGGGCAGAACATGCTGCCGATCCCGTTTCTGCGCCAGCTGATCTCCTTCTACGGCGACCAGATGCAGATGATCGTGCCGAGCTTCCTCGAACAGTCGATGATCGCCTTCTCCAAGGAGCAGGAGCGCTTCCGCGAGCAGCTGAAGGGCGCCTTCGGCAAGGCACCGATCGACATGATGAAGACGCCGATGAAGGCGCTGGAGGAACAGACGCGGCGCAACGTCGAGATGTTTCAGAACGCGATGCGCATGTTCACGCCGTTCCCGTCGGGCGGCCCCAATTCCGCGGCGCCCGCCGAGCCGCCGAAGAAGGACGAGAAATCCGACGACCTGCAGGAATTGAAGGCGCAGATCGCCGCCATGCAGCGCAAGCTCGACACCATGTCGTGATGGCTAGCCGTCAGGTGTTCCTGCAGGGCCGTCATAGCGGGCTCGCGGCCTGATCGGCCTGTTGCTCGTCACCTGCTCGATGGCATGCGCCGTCCAGCCGATGCTGCGACCGAGCGCGAACAGGCGAAAGGGCGCGTCGGCGGGGAGATTGAGGCTGCGCGTCAGCGCGGCCAGCGCGAAGTCGACATTCGGGCGCATGCCGGTCGCGGCAAGGACGGCGTCGCGCAGATGAAGCAGATCGTCAGCGATGTCGAAGTCGGGCAGCAGAGCCTCGGCGCGCGGATCGCCTTCGGGATAGAGCTGATGGCCGAAGCCGGGCAGCGGCCGGTCGTGGGCCAGCCAGCGCGCGATCGTCTCGTCCGGCCCGAGCCGCTCGGCATCCTCGACCAGCGCGATGGCCGCGGCCCCGGCGCCGCCATGACGCTGGCCGGTAAGGGCAGCGAGCCCGGCAAGCAGGCAGGCCACGATCGGCGCGCCGGTCGAAGCGGCGACGCGTGCGGCGAAGGTCGAGGCGTTGAGCTCGTGATCGGCCAAAAGCACCAGCGCCTTGCGGATGAGATCGGCACCGGCAGCGTCGACCGACCAGCCGCGCGCCAGCCTTTCATGCACCGGCTCCGCCCCCGGGCTTGCACCGAGTGACGTCGCGAGCACGCTGGTGGCGCTGGCGCCATCCTGCTGCAGCATGCCCGGCCTGCGGCCGAGCGAAGGCCGGCCAGCCGCGGCAAGCGCCGACAATCTTGCAAAGGCCGTCGGGGTGCCGCTCTCGCGAACGATCGAAGGCGTCAGCGATGCGAAGGATATCGCGGCGCCGGATGCCCAAAGCAGGCTTGCTGCCTCCTCCAGCGTCGCTGTCGCGGCAAGCGCAACGGCATCCTTGCCGCGATAAACGAGGCGGCCGTGCAGCACGGTCGAGATGGCAGTGGTGATCGCTGGCTCGCCCCAGGCGATGGCGCTTTCGGCGATCGCCTGGGGGCTGCGCCCGCGCGCCCGGCGGGTGGCGAGCGCGGCTATGTCGTCGGCTCGATACTGGCTGCGGCGCGGATCGGCCCCGTCGGGCCGCATGCCGATGCGGCCGCGGCTGACATAGGCGTAAAGCGTCTGCGGCCGGACCTTGAGCCGCGCCAGCGCTTCCTCCCGCGTCAGCCATTCGGACAAGTCCGCACCGCCTCATATTGATTCAGTTGATCAAGATTGATGCGTTGATTGTAGAGCATTAACTGCAGTGCACAAAGGGTCAAGGAGACAGTCATGGCAAATGGGCTCGATGATGTTGTGGCGGCGGAGACGGTTCTTTCCGATGTCGACGGCGCGGGCGGCCATCTCACCATCCGAGGCCATTCGTTGACGGAACTCGCCGGGCACTGGCGCTACGGCCAGGTGGTCCGCCTCTTGTTCGACGGGTTCTTTGACGAGCTTCCCGGCGACGACGAGCTGGAGAAGGCGATCGGCAATGCGCGTGTCGAGGTTTTCGAACGGCTGCAGCCGATGCTCGCTGGACTTCCAGCGCTCGATGTCTACAGCGGTATGCGCGCCGGCATCGCCCTTCTGCCCGACGGCGACTCGCTCGCCGACGCGCTCCGGCTCATCGCGGCGCCGGCGGTGCTAACGCCGGCCCTGCTGCGGCTCGGACGCGGCGAGAAGCCTGTTCCTCCGGACGCACGCGCCGATCATGCCAACGACATGCTGCGAATGCTCTCCGGTACGGCCTCGCCGGCGCTTGCCAAGGCGCTCGATACGTATCTGGTGACGGTCAGCGACCATGGGCTCAATGCCTCGACCTTCGCAACGCGGGTGGTGGCGTCGACGCAGGCGGGCTTGACCTCGGCGATCCTGGCCGGGCTCGGCGCGCTCAAAGGCCCGCTGCATGGCGGCGCGCCGGGGCCGGTGATCGAGATGCTCGACGCGATCGAGGCGAGCGGCGACGCGGCCGCCTGGCTGCGAAACGAGATCGCGCGCGGCGAGCGCATCATGGGCTTCGGCCATCGCATCTACCGCGTGCGCGACCCACGTGCCGACGTGCTGAAAGCCGTCGTGCGGCGGCTGGGCACACGTTGTGAGACCGGCAGCCGGCTGGCCTTCGCCGAGACGGTGGAACAGGCGGCACTCGACGTGCTCAGGGTCGCCAAGCCGCAACGCTCGATCCAGACCAATGTCGAATTCTATACCGCGCTCCTGCTCGAAGCCGCGGGCTTCCCGAAGGAGGCGTTCTCCAACGTCTTTGCCGCCGGCCGCGTCGCCGGCTGGATTGCGCATGCGCGCGAGCAGCAGGCGACCGGACGCCTGATCCGGCCGCAGTCGCGCTATGTCGGGCCGGTGCCCGATCTCGTCGCCTGACGCCGCGAGCAAACCCCAATGCAATACTCCGCGTCCGGCAGCGGACAGTTTTTTCATGAGCGAAATTTCACCCGATCACGCTTGTGTGCTCGTGTTCTTGCCTTGGTCCGTCCTTATATGCTGCGCTGCAACATAGGCTGACGGCAGCGGTCCCGCTCCAATGACGCAGGGGCAGGCCGGCACATCGAGACAAGGAACGCCATGGCGAAGAACGGCAAGGCGGGGGACAAGAAGAAGATCAACATCGCGCTTCAGGGCGGCGGTTCGCACGGCGCCTTCTCCTGGGGCGTGCTCGATCGTCTGCTCGAAGACGGGCGGCTCGAGATCGCTGCCGTGTCCGGCACCAGCGCCGGCGCGATGAATGCGGTGGCGCTGGCCGACGGCTTCGTGCGCGGCGGCGTCGAGGGCGCGCGCACAAAGCTCGATGATTTCTGGCGTGCTGTGGCCTCGAAGGGGCGGTTCAGCCCGGTGCAACGCATGCCGTGGGACGTCGTCTGGGGGAACTGGTCGATCGAGAACACGCCCGGCTATTTCTTCTTCGACACCATGTCGCGGGTCTTCTCGCCTTACGTCGCCAATCCGCTCGGCCTCAACCCGCTGCGCGATGTGGTCGAGAAGGAGATCGACTTCGGCAACGTGCACGCCTGCAAGTCGATGGAGCTCTTCATTTCGGCGACCAATGTCGAGACCGGGCAGCTGCGCGTCTTCTCGGATGGCGAGATCGACCTCGACACGGTGATGGCGTCGGCCTGCCTGCCGCAATTGTTCCGCGCCGTCGAGATCAAGGGCGTGCCCTATTGGGATGGCGGCTATGGCGGCAATCCGGCGCTCTATCCGTTCTTCAAGACTGCGGCGACCGAGGATGTGCTGCTCGTGCAGATCAACCCGGTGGTGCGCGAAGGCACGCCGAAGAGCGCCAACGAGATCCAGAACCGCATCGACGAGATCACCTTCAATGCCGGGCTGCTGCGCGAATTCCGCTCGATCGCCTTCGTCAAGGAACTGATCGCGGCGGGACGCCTGCCGCATGGCGAATACCGCGACATCCGCATGCACCGCATCGATGCCGACGAGGCCTTCAAGGATCTGTCGGCCTCGTCCAAGGTCAACGCCGAATGGGCCTTCCTCGCCTATCTGCGGGACCTTGGCCGCAGTGCGGCCAGCGATTGGCTGGAGGAGAATTACGACGCGGTCGGCAGCCGAGCGACGCTCGACCTCTCGGGCGAGCTCGACGACGGCTTCAAGCCGATGCGCGGCCCGGCGCCGGGCCGGCGGGTCAAGGAATTCCTCGCCGCGCGCATCAAGCCAGAGTCAGCGCGCCGGCGAGCCTAGCTGCCCAACCCTGTCGCGCGCTTCAGCAGGCGCTGAAGTTTCCCTTGCGGAACCGGCGATATGCTGGATTCACCCCCGTCGCGCGAGTAGTTTACCTCGACGTAAACGGGAGGTAGCGATGCTGCAGACCAGACAGAACTCTCTCGGGGTCAAGTTTGAGGCGCAGTGCAGGGCTTTCGAGAAGGACCCCTTTCCTGGCCTCGCAGTGCGCAAGGACCGGCTGAAGCGGCTGCTGGCGCTGACCGAAAAGCATGAAGCCGAGATCTGCACGGCGATCGACAGCGATTTCACTCGACGGGCGGCGCAGGAAACACGGCTTGCGGAACTGTTCGTCGTTCGCGCCGGCATCAAGCACGCCATCCGGCATCTGCGCGGCTGGATGCGCGAGCGCCGCGTCGCCACCAGCCTGCCGTTCCTGCCGGGGCGCAACCGCCTTCTGCCGCAGCCGCTCGGGGTCGTCGGCATCGTCTCGCCCTGGAACTATCCGTTCCAGCTTGCCATCGCGCCGGCAACTGCCGCTCTAGCCGCCGGCAACCGGGTGCTGCTCAAGCCGTCCGAGCTGACGCCGAACTTTTCGGACCTGCTCGCCCGGTTGGTCGAAGAGCATTTTTCTTCCGACGAGATGAGCGTTGTGGTCGGCGATGCCGAAGTCGGCAAGACATTCGTGTCCATGCCTTTCGATCATCTCCTGTTCACCGGCTCCACCGCGGTCGGCCGGCAGGTGGCGCTAGCCGCGGCCGCCAATCTGACGCCGGTGACGCTCGAACTTGGCGGCAAGTCGCCGGCGATCTTCGATGCGTCGTGCGATCTCGACGCTGCGGTTGCGAGCGTCGCCTACGGCAAGCTCTTGAATGCCGGCCAGACCTGCATCGCACCAGACTATCTGATGGTCCCGCAAGGGCAAGGCGCGGCGATCGCCGCAAAACTTGCCGGCGCGATGGCGCGGCTCTATCCGCGCCTGGGCGACAATCCCGACTACACGGCCATCGTCAGCGAACGGCACCAGCGGCGGCTGAGCGACATGGTCGCCGAGGCGCGCGAAAGCGGCGCCGATGTCACCGAGGTCAACCCGGCAAATGAAAGGCTTGGCGTGAGCGACCGCAAGATGGCGCCGGTCCTGGTCAGGAACGCCGGCGAGAGTTTGCGGCTGATGCGCGAGGAAATCTTCGGGCCGGTGCTGCCGATCGTTGAATACGGCGCGGTAGATGAGGCAATCGATCACGTGAACCGCGGCGAGCGTCCGCTCGCCCTCTATTGGTTCGGCAAGAACAGCGCCAATCGCCAGAGGATCATGCGAGAAACCGTTGCCGGCGGCGTGACGATCAACGACAGCATGATGCATCTGGTGCAGGAACGGCAGCCATTCGGCGGCGTCGGCGAGAGCGGCATGGGCGCCTATCACGGCGGATGGGGCTTCCGCACCTTCAGCAAGGAAAAGCCGATCTTCGTCCAATCCAGGCTGAGTGCCGGTGCCCTGCTCAGGCCGCCTTATGGCCGGACGTTCGAGCGGCTGTTCCGCTTGCTCAACCTGATCACCTGATCGGATTTATTTTCGGATTGGGCGCGTCCTCTGATTGCCCCATGCCAATGCGACATGTCATTTCGCAAAAAAATTCTTCATCATACTGACGCCTGCTGCCATTGAGTGTCCGATCGGCTGAAAAGCCGGCCCCGATTGAGAAAAGCCAAGCAGTCCAGCATGTAAAACGCGGAAAAAACCAGCGCCCCGAGCTCGGCGGCGCAATAATCCATCAAAGTTTCTGACTGTTTTGCGCAACGGCTTTGCGGTAGAAGCGCGCTTCGCCGATCACGGCAAATTGAAGATGGCTCTGCGCGCCCCCATATCGGCCGCGCGCCCGGGGATCGAAACCGTCGACCTCGCCCAAGCCTGCAACGGAAAAAATGACGATGCCGAAAATCAGGTTTCACAAGCTTGCAGCCATTGCTGTGCTCATCGGATTCGCTGCCTGGATGGCAACGGGCGAGTTCTCGTCCGTGGGCAGCGCCGCCGATCACCAGAAGGAGGGAGAAGCAGGCAAAGCCGCGCAGTCCGGCGCCGAAAAGCCGAAGACGGCGGAGGCCGAGCCGAAGGCAGCATTGCGCACCGTCGCGGTGGTGACGCCGCCGCGCAAAACCTTCGCGCGGGCGATACGGATCTCGGGCCTGACCGAAGCCGACAAGCGCGCTGTACTTGCTGTCCGCGTCGCCGGTGTCATCGACAAGCTCCCGGTCAAGCAGGGCGATCACGTCAAGACCGGCGACCTCGTACTGATGCTTGCCGCCGAGGAGAAGCTCTCGAATGTCGATAATGCCAGGCAGCTGCTGGCGCAGCGCAAGGCCGAGCTCGACGCAGCCGAGCGGCTGGCCAAGACCGGGAACCTGCCCAAGCTGCAGCTCGACACTGCTCGGTCGAACCTGACGGCAGCGCAGTCCATGCTGGAGACGGCGCAGGCCGAACTCGACCGCAACGAAGTGAAGGCGCCCTTCGACGGGGTCATCGACCGCGTGCCGGTCGAGCTCGGCAGCTCGGTGATGCAGGGCGGCGAGGTGGCCACCATCCTCAAGCTCGACCCGGTGATCGCGCGCGGCGAGATCAGCGAGCGCGACCTGCGCTACATCAAGATCGGCGACCAGGCCAACGTGCGCCTTGTCAACGACCAGAAAGTCACCGGCACGGTGCGCTACATCAGCCGTGACGCCTCCTCGCAGACCCGCACCTTCCGTGTCGAGGTGGCCATCCCCAATGCCGACGGCTCCATCCCCGCCGGCATGACGGCCGAGATCACGCTCAGCGCCCAGCCGACCGATGCGGTCATGCTGCCGCGCTCGGTGGTGACGCTGGGCGACAAGGGCGACCTCGGCATCCGCGCCGTCGGCAAGGACGACAAGGTGGCGTTCTTCCCGATCGACCTCGTCGACGACACGCCGAAGGGACTGGTGCTCGGCGGCATACCGCAGGACGCGCGCATCATCGTCGCCGGCCAGGAACTGGTGAAGGAAGGCGATCTGGTGAAGCCGGTCGAGGCCGACCAGGCAACCATCAACAAGCTGATCAGCGAAGCCTCCGCCGGCACGCAATAGCGCGGTCGCCGCGCCGGCTCGGCCGGCGCCGCTGGCCAATGTCGCGGCTTCCAGGGAAACAGCAGGCATAAGTCATGGACATCGTCAGACTAGCCATTCACAACGCCCGCCTCACAATATCGGCGCTGATGTTCCTGCTCGTCGCGGGCTGGGTCGCCTATCAGTCGACGCCGAAGGAAGCGGAGCCGGACGTTCCGATTCCGATGATGTATGTCAGCCTGATCTACCAGGGCATATCGCCGGAGGACTCCGAACGGCTGCTGCTCAGGCCGATGGAAAGCAAGCTCAAGAGCCTGAAGGGGCTCAAGGAGATGCGCTCGGCCGCCTTCCAGGGCGGCGGCTACGTGCTGGTCGAGTTCCAGCCGCAGACCAATCTGGCCACCGCGCTGCAGGACACGCGCAGCAAGGTGCAGGACGCCAAGGCCGACCTGCCGCAGGCGGCGGAGGAGCCGACCGTCACTGAAGTCAACGTCTCGGAGTTCCCGGTTCTCGTCGTCACGCTTTCCGGCGACGTGCCGGAGCGCGTGCTGACGTCGGCGGCGCGCGAATTGCGCGACCGCATCGAGGAGGTGCCAGGCGTGCTCGAAGGCTCGCTGCAGGGCGCGCGCGACGATCTAGTCGAAGTCGTCATCGATCCGGTGAAGCTCTCCTCCTACGGACTCCAGCTCGATCAGGTGATCCAGGGCGTCGGCGCCTCCAACAGCCTGGTCGCGGCCGGCAATCTCGAAGGCTCCGAGGGCAAATACGCGGTCAAGGTGCCGTCGCTGATCGAGACGCCCGAGGACGTCGCCAAACTGCCGGTCGTCGCCACGCCCAATGCCGTGGTGCAGGCCAAGGACGTCGCCACCATCCGCTCCACCTTCAAGGACGCCGAGACGGTGACCCGCCTCGACGGCAAGCCGGCGATCGCCATCGAGGTGAAGAAGCGCATCGGCGCCAACCTGATCGACACGCTGAACCATGTCCGGGAGGTGTCGGACACCTTCATCAAGACGATGCCGGAAGGCATGCACGTCACCTACACGCAGGACAAGTCGGTCTTCGTCAACCAGCTTTTGGGCGACCTGCAGAACCATGTGATGATCGCCGTCATCCTGGTGTTCATCGTGATCCTCTACGCGCTGTCGGGACGCGCCTCGCTGCTCATCGGCCTCGCCATTCCGTCATCCTTCCTGATCGGCATCCTGCTGCTTGCGATGATGGGCTACACGATCAACATGATCGTGCTGTTCAGCCTCATCCTGGCGGTCGGCATGCTGGTCGACGATGCCATCATCGTCACTGAATTCGCCGAGCGGCGCATGAGCGAGGGCATGCCGAAGGCCGATGCCTTCGCGCTAGCCGCCAAGCGCATGGCCGGCCCCGTCATCGCAGCGACGATGACGCGCATCGCCGCCTTCTCGCCGCTGCTCTTCTGGCCCGGCATCATCGGCGACTTCATGAAGTACATGCCGATCACGCTGATCGTGACGCTGTCGGCCTCGATGCTCTATGCGCTGGTCTTCGCGCCGACGCTCGGCGCCATCTTCGCCAAGGCGCCGGCGCATCACGAGGACAGCGATCGCGACGGCTGGTATATGGCTCTGGTCAAGCAGGCGGTGCGTTTCCCGATCACCGTCATCCTGCTCACCGTCGGCCTGCTGGTCGGCGTCGGCTTCGCCTATTCGAAATACGGCGCCGGCGTCGAGTTCTTCCCCAGCGTCGAGCCGGATTACGGCCTGCTCTATGTGCACGCCCGGGGCAACCTTTCGCTGGCCGAAATGGACGCCGCAACCAAGACGGCGGAAAGCCGCCTGCTCGGCTGGCCCGGCGTGAAATCGGTCTACACGCGCGTCGGCAAGACGCAAGGCGGCGGCCAGGACATCCCGGAAGACGTGGTCGGGGTGATCCAGTACGAATTCGTCGATTGGCGCGAGCGCAAGTCCGCCAACCAGATCCTCGACGATTTGCGTGGCGTCATGGCCGGCATTCCCGGCGTCGACGTCGAAGTGCGCGTGCCGGAGGCCGGCCCGCCGACCGGCAAGCCGATCCAGATCAGGCTTTCGGCCGCCGACCCGGCCGGGCTCGACGACAAGGCACGCGCCGTCGCCGCGCGCGTCGCCAAGGTCCCCAACGTGATCGATGTTTCCGACGGCCTGCCGCCGCCCGGCGTCGACTGGGCGCTTGAGGTCGATCGCGCCAAGGCGGCGCAATACGGCATCAGCCCGACCTCGGTGGGCACGGTGGTGCAGCTGGTAACGAACGGCCTCAAGCTGTCGGAATACCGGCCGGCCGGCGCCGACGACGCCGTCGACATTCGCCTGCGTCTGCCGGAAGACCGGCGCACGCTCTCGACGCTCGACGAGCTCAGGGTGCAGACCTCGCAGGGCTCGGTGCCGATCTCGAACTTCGTGGTCAGGAAGCCCGAGCCGACAGTCGGCGTCCTCAACCGCATCGACGGCGCGCGCACCGTGGTGGTGCAAGCCAATGTCAGCGCCGGCGCGCAAGTGGCAGCGGTGCAGGCGGAAGTCACCAAGGCCGTGGCCGACATGGATCTCGGCAGCGGCATACGCTGGAAGCTCGCTGGCTCCAACGAGGACAGCGCGGAAGCCAGCGCCTTCCTTAGCAAAGCCTTCGGCGCGGCGATCTTCCTGATCTTCCTGGTGCTGCTCGCGCAGTTCAACAAGTTCACCAGCGTGTGGCTTGTTCTGTCCTGCGTTGTGATGGCGACGATCGGCGTGTTCCTCGGGCTGCTTCTGACAGGCGAGGCCTTCGGCATCGTGATGTCGGGCATCGGCGTCATTGCGCTTGCCGGCGTGGTGGTGAACAACAACATCGTGCTCATCGACACCTATGACCGGCTGCGCGAGGAAGGCTGGGACAAGATGGATGCCGTGCTGCAGACCTGCCGCGAGCGCGCGCGGCCGGTGGTCCTGACCGCGGTGTCGGCCATCCTCGGCGTGCTGCCGATCGCCTTCGGCCTCGGTCTCGAAATCTTCCATCACGAGACGACGATCAACGCGCCATCGACGCAGTGGTGGATTTCGCTGTCGTCGGCGATCGTCTTCGGCCTGTCCTTCGCCACCTTGCTGACGCTGGTGGTGACGCCCTCGATGCTGATGGTGTTCACCCGAGCCAAGGTGAAGCCCGGCGCCCGGCGTGGCTGGCTCAGCCGCCTGTTCCGCCGCTGCAAGGGCGAGCTCTCGACAGGCGAGCCGGTAGCGGAAGCCAATGCCGAGCCGGCGGTCGCCTTCCCGAAAGCCGCCGAGTAGAGCGACTTCGCAACTCAGGTACATAAAGCCGCTCGGGAACTACCGGGCGGCTTTTTGCATTGTTCCCTCGAAGTTCAACCAGACGGCGAGGGTTTTCAATGACGATCGGTACAATTCTCGTAATAATCCTGATCCTGATCCTGATCGGCGCCGTGCCGGCATGGCCGCACTCGCGGTCCTGGGGCTATGGGCCTTCGGGGATTGTGGGAGTCATTCTGGTAGTGTTGCTGATCCTGCTTTTGATGGGCAGGATCTGAACCGACGACGATTTGCGGTCGGGCCTTGAAGTCCGGCCGTTTTCATCTTGAGGTTGTTCTTTGCTCAGGCGGCCTGACGCATGGGCGCGACGGTTATGCCGATGTCTTGCATGGCTTCCGCCACTGCTCGGTCGAGCGGGGTGTGCGGGATTTCGCCGATGACCTTTTCCAGGCGCGCTGACGCCAGCCGGTGCGGCTCGAAGCGCAGGTAGGACATCGAGACGATCTCGCGCCACATGGTTACGAACGGGCTGCCGGCGCGCAGCACCCACCAGGGCATGAACGTGAGTTTCAGCTTGCGGCCGAGCGCCTTTTCGGCGGCGGCCTTGATGTCGAGATCGGTGACGGCGTGGCCGGGGAAATTGATGGCCTCGTAAAAGCCGAGCTTATCGAGATTGCGCGCCAGTGCGACAAAGGCCACCGCGAAGTCGGGCAGATAGGCCCATTCGTGCACGAGCTTGGCCGGGCCGGCGGCGGTGTAGACCCCCTTTTCCATCTTGGCGGCGACGACGAGATCGAACCAGCCGCCGCTGCCGGTGCCGCCAAAGAAGTCGCCGGCCCTAAGCAGAATGGTGCGCACGCGGCCCGCATCGGCTTCGCGACGGAAAAGCTCCTCCATGGCGACGCGGATGCGGCCCTTGTCGGTGGTAGGATGGAAAGTCGTTTCCTCGGTGATCACCTGCGGCATCGGCGAGCCGTAATTATAGACAGTGCCCGGGAAAAGATGCAGCGCGCCGTTGGCCCGACAGGCTGCCATGACGTTCTCGGTCATCGGCAGGCATTTGTCCCAGTCGGTATAGATCGGGTTCAAGCCATTGAAGATGATGTCGACGCCTTGCGTGGCGCGGATCAGCGACTGGCGGTCCAGAGCATCGCCGGCGACGGCAATAGCGCCCTTGAGCTCGGCCGGCACCTTGCCGGTGCGGGTGATGGCGCGGACGTCGAAACCGGCGTCGATGAAGGCCTTGGCAACCACGCGTCCGAGCCGGCCATTGGCGCCCAGAATTGCGATCTTGGTCATTGTTCGTCTCCGTTGCTTGCGTTTGCCCGCTTAATCTGACGTCTTCAAAGTCGAATGGAAATTGACTAAGATCGGCACTCTGTTATTCAAAAACGAATGAATGAATTCGACTGGAATCTGATCAAGAGCTTCGTCGTGGTGGCCGAGACCGGCAGCCTTTCGGCCGCCGCGCGCAAGCTCGCATCAAGCCAGCCGACGCTCGGCCGCCACATCGCCGAGCTGGAGCAGGCGCTCGGCGTCACGCTGTTCCGGCGCGGGCGGCGCGGCTACGAACTGACGGAGGCAGGCAGCGCACTCTACGAGCGCGGAAAGGCAGTCAGCGAGCAGGCCAATGCATTCTCATTGCTTGCGCTGGGCTCGGTCGAGGCGATCGAGGGTACGGTGCGCATCGCTGCCTCGGAGGTGGTTGCGGCCTGCGTGCTGCCGCAGATCACGGCGCGCCTTGGCGAGGAAGAGCCGGGCATCGAGGTCGAGATCGTCGCTTCCAACCAGGTCGAGAACCTGCTGCGGCGCGACGCCGACATCGCCATCCGCATGGTCAGGCCGGCGCAGAACGAGCTGATGGCGCGCAAGGTCACCGATATCGCGCTCTGCATATGTGCTGCGAAATCCTATCTCGACCGACATGGACGCCCGCAGAAGCCGAGCGATCTCGTCGACCATCCTTTGGTCGGTTTCGACCGCAGCGATGAGATCGTTCGCGGCCTCACCGCGTTTGGCATCCCGGTCAGCCGCAGCAACTTCCGCTTCAGGACCGACAACCAGATCGTGCTGTGGGAGGCGGTGCGGGCCGGCAATGGCATCGGCATCGGCCAGGAGCCGCTCGCTAGCCGCGATCCTCGACTGGAGAAGCTGTTGCCGGAGGTTCCCTTGCCCGAGCTGCCGGTGTGGCTTGCAATGCACCGTGACGTGCGCACCAGCATGCGCATCCGCCGCGTCGCGGATTTCCTGCATGAAGAGCTGAAGCGCTACTCCGCCGGCGCAGGCTCGGCGGCAAATTCGGCGCGGTAAGCGAGGTTCGCCATCAACAGCACGATGACCAGCAGGCCGGAAAGCGCTACGAAGATCGGGCCGAAGCTCGAATGCTCGGCGACGAAGCCGATCGCCGACGGCGCCACCAGGATTCCTGAATAGCCCATCGTGGTGACGACGCTCATGCCGGTGCCGGAAGACAAGCCTTCCTGGTTGCCGCCGGCCGAAAACAGGATCGGCACCATATTGGCGATGCCGAAACCGCAGAAGGCGAAAGCGGCAATGGCAAGATAAGGCGAGGGGGAGAGGCCGGCCACCAACATGCCGGCGGCAGCGACAAGCGCCGAGCCGCGCAGCGTCGCCACCGCGCCGAAGCGGTTGCGCACGCCGTCGCCGAGAAAGCGCATGAGCGCCATGACGCCGGAGAAGGCAGCATAGGCGAGGCCGGCAATCGCAAGGTCGGCGCCGAGCTCCTGCTGGAGGTAGAGCGCGGCCCAGTCGAGCACGGCGCCCTCTGAGACCATGGTGAGCAGCGCCATCAACCCGACCAGATAGACAATTGTGTGCCGCGGCAGCGTAAATTTCTGATGCCCGGCGGCCTGCGGCCTGTCGTCGGCGATGAGGTAGCGAACAGCAAAGGCGATGACCAAAAAGGCGAGCGCCGTCACCGCAATCGCATGCGTGAGATAGCCGTAGTTCTGAATGGAATAGCCACCAAGCGCGCCGCCGGCGAAGCCGCCGAGGCTCCAGAAGCCATGCGAGGACGACATGATGGCGCGGGAGAGCCGTCGTTCGACGATCACCGCGTTGGAATTCATGGCGACGTCCATGCCGCCGATCGAGCCGCCGAAGACGAGCATCGCGAGGGCCGCGAGCGGCACGTTGGGCGCAAGTGCCGCGACCAGCAGGCCGAAACTGCCGCAGATGCCGAACCAGCGCAGCACGGGGCGCGAGCCGTGCCTGGAAATGAGATGGCCGCACCAGGTCATCGCCATCACCGCGCCGACACCAAACAACAGGATCAGCAGGCCGAGGGTGAATTTCGAGATGTCCAGCCGGGTCAGAAACACCGGGATCTGCGGCGCCCAGCTGCCGGTGAGAAAGCCATTGGCCAGGAAAATGCCGGCAACGGCCCAGCGGCCGCGCGTCGCGGCTTGCCTTGTGGTTTGCACGCTCATGGTTTGAAGTCCGAATGCTTTGCGCGGCAAATTAGATCGATTCAATTTGTAGTCAAGAAGCGCTATGGCAGAAGCGTTGGACCAAGAGGCGCGGACCTGTGAGGAATGGGCTCTACTTTGGAGATTTGGCCGAAACGCCTCCTTCGCCATCCATGGGCGAAGCAGGAGCGAAGCGACGCGCGCAGACCCTGGGATGACAAAGCAGCAGGGGCGAGCCAAATAGGACCGTTCAATGATCCTTCGGCCGCCTGGCCTCGAACTCAGCCTTCTTGGCCTCGGAGGCTTCGGTCTGGTTGAGCGCCTGCCATTCGGCATAGGGCATGCCATAGATGATCTCGCGCGATTCGTCCTTTGTCAGCGCAATGCCGTCGGCCTCGGCCGCCTCGCGATACCAGTTCGACAGGCAGTTGCGGCAGAAGCCGGCCAGGTTCATCAGGTCGATGTTCTGGACGTCACCGCGTGCGCGCAGATGCTCGACCAGCCGGCGGAAGGCGGCGGCCTCGAAATCGCGTTTCCGTTCTTCGCTGAGTTCGGTCATTTCGTGGTCCCCGGCCTCTCGGCCGTTTTTTAGGCCGGCCCGGTGCGCGAGCCGAACATCTTCACCTCGTGTATATCGGCACGGCGGTCGACGGCGTCAACGATCGGAGCCAATCGCTCCGCCCATTGAACAGCGCCAGCGCGGTCGGCGATCAGGTCCTGACGGATCTCGAGCAGGGCATGGGCATAGCCGTTGACAATGGCATGGCGGAACATGGTGTCGCCGCGCAGCGCGCCGTCATAGGGCTCGTTGTCGCCGACGATCAGCGCCTTGTCTTCGGCCAGCATGTCGATCAGCGGCCGCGCAACGCGGTCGTCGCGGTCCCACAAGATGCCGACATGCCAGGGGCGGATGAAGCCTTGCATGCGAGGGGTGAAGGAATGCACCGAGAAGATGAACGGCGCTTTGCCGGAGGCCTGCGCCACCGAGGAAATCATCGCCCCGACCGCGTCGTGATAGGGGCGGTAGAAGCGGTCGAGCCGTCTCTCCCGCTCCTCGGCGGCCATGGGATAGTTTCCCGGCACGACGGTACCGTCATAGAGCTGGCGGATCAGCGTCGGGTCGTCCTCGCCCCGGTTGGGGTCGATCAGAAGGCGGGAGAAGCCGGCCAGCACGGCCGGCGCATCGAGCGCCGCCGCCAACTCGCGCGTCACCGTCTCGACGCCGATGTCATAGGCGATGTGGCGCTCGAACTCGGCAGCCGGCAGGCCGAGGCTGCCATACTCTTCCGGCAGCCAGAAGCACGATGCCCTTCTTGCGGTCGCCCTCGACGATGTCGAAGGGCGCGAAAGCTGTGGATCGGGTCATCGGCTGAAAACGGTCTGTTCGCTGGCGTCCGGGCGGGGTGGTATCGTCATTCCACGAAGAGGACTGAGGCGCAATGCCGTTGTTTGGCCACGGTTTCTGCAAAGAATCCCGGATGGGACGCCAAATCGTTCACCGGACCCTTCTAAATCGATTGGAATTGAATAAAACGGCGCGTTGACATGCGCCCGGAGTTTGCTGAAAAGGTGCTTCGACGATGCAGATGTGGTTCGCCAAGGGTTTTGGATTGGGTTGCGCCGGCAGGCTGCGCAAGCGCCTGAGCCTGCCGCTCCTGATCTTTGGCGCGGGCCTGTGCGCGCTCGCCGCGACCTCGCCGGCGCGCGCCGACTTCCGCGTCTGCAACGCGACGCAGAACCTGGTCGGCGTCGGCATCGGCTATCGGGCGAAGGCCGGCTGGATCACAGAGGGCTGGTGGCACATCGAGGGGTCGACCTGCAAGACGCTGATCGAGGGGCCGCTGTCATCAAGGTTTTACTATCTTTATGCAGAAGACGCCGAGCGCGGCGGGCGTTGGGACGGCCCGATCAACATGTGCGTCGCCGAAAAAGAGTTCAAGATTGCCGGCGTGAATGATTGCGTCGCCCGGGGCTTTCAGCGCGCCGGATTTCAGGAATATGACACGGGCGAGCAGGCAAGCTGGATGGTCCAGCTGACTGACGAGCCCGCAACGGGCGGCGCGCCAGCGGCCCCCGCTCCGGGAACGAACAATCAATGAGACGTAACCGCAAGGTCAAGATCCTCGCCACCATCGGTCCGGCTTCCTCCTCCGAGGAGATGCTGCGAAAGCTCTTCGAGGCAGGCGCCGACGTCTTCCGCATCAATATGAGCCATACCGACCACGAGCTGATGCGCACGCTTGTCGGCCGCATCCGGGCCGTCGAGGCGGCGGTCGGGCGGCCGATCGGCATTCTCGCCGATCTTCAGGGGCCAAAGCTCAGGGTCGGCAAGTTCGCCAATGGCAAGGAAGCACTGACCGTCGGCCAGACCTTCACGCTGGATGACAGTCCGGAACCCGGCACGTCGAAGCGCGTCTACCTGCCGCATCCGGAAATCCTGAACTCGGTCGAGGCCGGTCACCGTCTTTTGATCGATGACGGCAAGCTGGAGCTCAAGGCGGTCAAGAGCGACGGCAAGTCGATCGCCTGCACGGTGGTCGCCGGCACCGGCATCTCCGACAAGAAGGGCGTCAGCCTGCCCGACACCGATCTGCCGGTCGGCGCGCTGACCGAGAAGGACCGCGCCGATCTCGACGCGGTGCTGGCGGCAAGCGTCGACTGGGTGGCGCTGTCGTTCGTGCAGCGGCCGGAGGATCTGGCCGAAGCGCGCAAGATCGCGCGCGGCCGGGCCCTCATCATGGCCAAGATCGAAAAGCCGCAGGCGGTGGCGCGCCTGGCCGAGATCATCGAACTCTCCGACGCGCTGATGGTCGCGCGCGGCGATCTCGGCGTCGAGATGCCGCTCGAGGCCGTGCCCGGCATCCAGAAGCAGATCACGCGAGCCGCCCGCCGCGCCGGCAAACCGGTGGTGATCGCGACCCAGATGCTGGAATCGATGATCACCGCACCCGTGCCGACCCGCGCGGAGGTCTCGGATGTGTCGATCGCCGTCTTCGAAGGCGCGGACGCGATCATGCTTTCGGCCGAATCCGCCGCCGGCGCCTACCCGGTCGAGGCGGTCGCGATGATGAACCGCATCGCCACCAAGGTCGAAGCCGACCCGACTTATGCCGGCATCATCAACGCCCAGCGCTCGGAACCGGAAGCGACCGGGGCCGACGCCATTTCGCTCGCTGCGCGCGAGATCGCGGAGACGCTGAAACTGTCGGCGATCATTTCCTACACCGCCTCTGGAACAACTGGTCTGCGCGCCGCGCGCGAACGGCCGCAGGTGCCGATCGTGGCGCTGTCGCCGATCGTCAACACGGCGCGCCGGCTCTCGCTTCTGTGGGGTACGCATTGCGTGGTCTCGGAGGACGCTATCGACCTCGACGATATGGTCGACCGCGCCTGCCGCATTGCCCTCGAGGAAGGCTTCGGCAAGCCGGGCGACCGCGTCATCATCACGGCGGGCGTGCCGCTGAGGACGCCCGGCTCCACCAACATGCTGCGCATCGCCTATGTCGGCTCAGAGACGCACTAAGGTATGCCCGTATTCAGGTGGGACCGGCCTGTGAGGCGCGCCTTTCCTGCGCTTCCGGGGCTCATGTGGTCAAGTCGCTCCGCTCCGGTTCTGGGAATCCGCTCTGCTCGGCTCGGCCTAATTTGAATCTCGACACCTTCCGGTCCCGAGCTTAGCCCGGCGCCAGCTCGGCGTCCGGCACCTTCAGTTCCGGGTACCTGTCAGCGCCTTGCGCGTCGCCGGCGATCCGGCTTTCCACAACACTCGCCATCGACTGCAAGTCGACCGGCGCGCCGGCCGCCCTTTCGATGGCGCCGACGACGAGGTCGGGGGCGATCCAGTCGGGCTTGTGGCCGAGATTCGCGACCCAGACCAGCTCGGCGCCGGGAATGTCGTGTTCGAGGCCGACGGAATGGACCGTGGCATAGACCACCTTGTCGCGATCGCCGGAGATGACCAAGGTCGGCGCCTTGATCTCACGGTAGCCAGGCGAGGCAGCGCGCACATAATCGTAAAGTCGGGCCACATCGCGGGCGTTGGCGCGGAAGGCAGGCGGCCTCAGAACAAGCGGAATGGAAGCCTTGCCGATATAGCCCTTCGGCACATTGTTCGGTGAAAACACGCAGGCCGTGGCATTGCCGATCCGCAGCATGCCCGCCGCGTAAGCAATGGTCTCGGAAAACAGCCAGCCGACCACCGGAACAGCCGTCAATTTGTAATACCAGGCGGTCGCGCCGCCCGGCCACGGATGGCTCACGGGCGCCAGGAAGACGAGGCCGAGCGTCTTTTGCGGATGCTGGCGCGCGAAGGCGGTTGTGACCGCGCCGCCGAAGGAATGGCCTATGATGATCGCCCTTGCGATGCCGAGCCGATCCATCAACGCGGCGACAGTGTCGGCCTGCGCCGCCAGCGTTTCGTTGTCGCCGCGCTCCGACCAGCCGAAGCCCGGTCGGTCGAGGAACAGCAGCTCGGCGCGGCCCTCGAGCAAAGGCCTCAGCGGCAGCATCTGGTCCTTGAGATTGGCACTGGCGCCATGGATGAAGACGACAGGCGGCAGATCGGCGCCGGCGGCGGGGACGTGGACATAATGGATGCGGGCACCATCGATGTCGGCGAATGCGCCGATCGGCGGATTGCGGCGCTCGATCAGCCAGACGCCGGCGCGGGTAATGCCGGCAAGGGCGATGAGGAAGGCAACGAGGGGGAGGAGCGCGAGGCAGATGAGGTCCATGCGGAAAGTACGGGCGAGTGGATTTAGTTTAGGAGCACGGCGAGTTTGGCGAGCTGGCGGCCTGCTGCCAGCCCAAATTATTGCCCGCTTCGGTGGAGTATCGCAAATGTTCAGCTTGGCCGGCCTGTCAACGTCAGGACGAAGCAGGAGCGAAGCTCCGTCGCGAAGCCGCTGGCATCCACGCCGTCACCTTGCGCGACGGCTGCAGGGGAGCAGAGGTCTGCACCACCGTCGCGGCGCGGAAAGTCACGGCATGGTCGTTGGGTCAAGCCCGAGGATGACGAAGAGCTGCCCCTCAAATGCCCTCGCCGGCCAGGTCTTCCGACAGCGTCGAGACCTGGCCCTGGGCGCTGCGCATCATCGGATAGATGGTGAGCACCTTCTGCCAGGCTTCCAGCGCCGACTGCTTGTGGCCGGTCTCGGCCATGATCTGCGCGAGACCGGACAGCGCGCCGAAATGGCGCGGTTCGAGCCGCAGCGTGTGGTCGATGTCCGACATCGACTTTCCATAGTTCTTCATCAGGAAATGCACGGTAGCGCGGCGGTTCCAGCCTTCGGCATAATCGGGCTGCAAGGTCACCACCTGATCGAGGAAATCGAGCGCGACGTCGAATTTCTGGTCTTCCGCCGCCCTTTGCGCCCATCGCATCATCAGGTCGATCGAGGCGCTGCCGGACTGGTTCCACTCATTCCAGATGCGGCCGGCGATGCGTTCGGCGGCCTTCTCGTTGCGCTCGCGTCTGAGATCGGCAAAGAGCTGGTCGAGCCGTCCCTGCCTAGTCGAGGCGACCGGCGGAGGCGTGATGGCGGGCGGCGGCGAAGCGGCGGGCGGCGTGGCCTCATCCTGCGCCGAAGCGGGCAAGGTCGTTCCGGAAAGGACGAGGGCAATGAAGAATGCAAAAAGAATCCGCATGTCCGGAATCTAGTCCCGGACGGCGGATCGTCAAAATGATTTTAGCGTGAGGGTCCGGCGAACCGGCAGTCGACATCAGCGGCGCGGCGCTTAGCGCCGCGCGCAAGTCTCAGCCCTGGCGCGCCTTGTAGCGCGGAGCGGTCTTGTTGATGATGTAGATGCGTCCCTTGCGGCGAACCAGCCGGTTGTCGCGGTGACGCGCCTTGAGCGCCTTGAGCGAGTTCTTGATCTTCATGGTCTTGCCTGTTCGGTCGGGGGCCCGGTCCCGGGCCGAATTTTAAAGGCGCGCCCGAAAAAAGCGCGCCTTGAACTTGCGTGGCTCATAAACGAGGAGCCTTGCCCGTGTCAACCGCAAGCGGGCGGCTCTTATGCCGCAAATGGTGCGCTGATCAAATATTCGCCATAGGTAACGCGCGGCATTGCGCGACTCAGAGGCGGCTGGAATGTTGCGGGCCACGCCAGAGCGGGACATAGGTCCCCTCCGGTTATGTCTATTTGTTTAGCCGCATTTCTGCGACGCCAAGCGATTCCTCTAGGTTGCAGATGCTCTCAGCGAAACGGAGTCTTATCATGCGCCGTCTCTTTCTGCCCGCATGCCTTGTCCTCATCGCGACGGTTCCGGCTGCATGGGCCGAGGACTGCGATCGCAGCGACGACAGCCAGTCGATGATGAATATCTGCGCCAATGCCGATTATCAGGCGGCCGATGCCAAGCTCAACGCCGCCTACAAGGATATTGTCGGCCGCAATGACGAGAAGGCCAACAAGTTGCTGCAGACCGCACAGCGCGCCTGGATCACCTTCCGCGACGCCGAATGCGCCTATTCGACCGCCGACAGCGAGGGCGGTTCCATCCACCCGATGGAGGTTTCGCAATGCCTGACGGAGCTGACGACCGAGCGCACCAAGCAACTCACCTCCGGCCCCAACTGCCAGGAAGGCGATCCGAGCTGCGCCAGCCCGGACGAGGACGAAGACGTGCAGTAGTCGGCGTTAGCGCCGACGCTCAATGCGCGTGAAATGGCCCATCTTGCGGCCGGGCCGCGACTCGGCCTTGCCGTAGAGATGCAGCATCACGCCGGGCTCGGCGAGCAGCGCCGGAACCTTCAGCATGTCATCGCCGATCAAGTTTTCCATGACACAGTCGGAATGCCGTGCAGGCGAGCCCAGCGGCAGGCCGGCGATGGCGCGGATATGCTGTTCGAACTGCGAAACGATGCAGGCGGCTTCCGTCCAGTGGCCGGAATTGTGGACACGCGGCGCCAGCTCATTGGCTAAAAGCGAACCGTCGGCAAGCACGAAGAACTCGACGCCGATGACGCCGACATAGTCGAGCGCCGCAAGGATTTTTGCTGCCGCTTGCTTCGCCGCCGATGCGGTGTCCGGTGCGATGGCGGCCGGCAATGTCGACGTTCGCAATATGCCTTCGCGATGGATATTCTCGGCCGGATCGTAGGCTGCAACCGAGCCGTCCTGCCCGCGCGCGGCAATCACCGAAATCTCGCGCTCGAAAGCGACCAGCGATTCGAGGATCAGCGGCACATTGCCCATCGCCTCGCAGGTGCCGGCAAAGCCGCCGGTCTCCATGTTGCGGAAGACGCGCTGGCCTTTGCCGTCATAGCCCATGCGGCGCGTCTTCAGCACGCCGCTGCCGCTGAATTTCTTCAGCGCGGCCGTCAGCTGCTCGTCATTGTCCACTGGGCAGAATTCGGCTGTGGGAACGCCGATGCCGTTCAGGAAGCTTTTTTC
>NZ_RZSV01000390.1:0-3094 GCF_004023205.1 Mesorhizobium sp. M1A.F.Ca.IN.020.03.2.1
GGCCAAGGGTTTCCGCCCCGCCGCTGCTCCTCATGGACGAGCCGCTCGGCGCGCTCGACAAGAAGCTGCGCGAATGGCTGCAGCTCGAGATCAAGCGCATCCATCGCGAGCTCGGCACCACCTTCGTCTATGTCACGCACGACCAGGAGGAGGCATTGGTGCTGTCGGACCGCATCGCCGTGTTCAACCGCGGCCGCATCGAGCAGGTCGGCACTGGACGGCAGCTCTATGACGAGCCGGCAACGCTGTTCGTCGGCCGCTTCATCGGCGACTCCACGGTGCTGCGCGGCGAAGCCAGAAGTGACGGGACCGGCACTGCGCTGACCATCGCCGGCGAGACGGTCGCCGCGCCGCGCCGGCTTGCCGGAGAAGCCAGCCCGGTGATGCTGCTGCGGCCCGAGAAACTTGCCATTCGCCGGCCGGGGCAAGCCGACGGCAAGAACCGCCTGGCGGGAACGATCGCCGAGGCGATCTATCTTGGCTCGGGATCGAAATACGAAGTGAAGCTCGGCGACGGCTCGACCGCGATCGTGCGGTCGCCGCTGACGGGCGAGAATTTCGCCCTCGGCGAGAACGTGGAACTCTGCTTTGACGGCGCCGACGCCAAGCTTCTGCCCGACGACAGCACGGCAGACACGACGCTCACCTGATCCCTCTCTCCGGTCTCCTGGAAGCCATCCCATGCAAGTCAAGCGCAACGGCGACATCTCGTTCTGGTATGCGGATCTGGGCGCGGTCCCAAGCCCGCGTCCGCCCTTGCCCGGCGACATCGAAGCCGATGTTGCGATCGTCGGCGCCGGCTACACCGGGCTCTGGACCGCCTATTATCTGAAGAAGGCGAAGCCCTCGCTTCGCATAGTCCTGCTCGAACGCGAATTCGCCGGCTTCGGTGCCTCGGGGCGCAATGGCGGCTGGCTTTCGGGCGGCTTCGGCTGGTCGCGCGAAAAATATCTAAAGACCTCGACCCGGCAAGCTGTCAGCGCCATGCAGGCAGCGATGGCGGGCTGTGTCGACGAGGTGATCCGGGTGGCGACGGCCGAAGACATCGACGCCGACATCCGCCGTGCCGACAATCTGACGGTCGCCACCAATGCCGCACAGCTCCAACGTGTGCGCGAGGCGTGCGAGACGATCCGCTCCTGGGACGCCGACCCCGAGCGCATCGAATTGCTCGACGCTGCAGCCACACGCGCGCGCATCAATATCGCGAATGTCATGGGCAGCTTCGTCATCCACGGCCAGGCGCGGGTGCAGCCGGCCAAGCTGGTGCGCGGGCTGGCGGAAGCGGTCGAGCGGCTCGGCGTGCCGATCTACGAAAAGACGACCGTGACGTCGATCGCCAAGGGCAGGGTGGCCACCGACCGTGGCACGGTGCGGGCGGAAACGATAATTCGCGCGACGGAGGGGTTCACGGCCGGCATTCCCGGGGAAGAGCGGACATGGCTGGCGCTCAACAGCGCGCAGATCGTGACCGAGCCGCTGCCACAAGAACTCTGGCGCGAGATCGGCTGGGACGGGCATGAGCTCCTCGGCAATGCGGCGCACGCCTATTGCTATGCCCAGCGCACGCGCGAGGGCCGTATCACCATGGGCGGACGCGGCGTGCCCTACCGCTATGGCTCGCGCACCGACGTCAACGGTCGGACGCAGCAGGCGACGATCGACCAGCTGCACACGATCCTGACGACGCTGTTGCCGCAGACGGCCGGGTGCCGCATCGACCACGCCTGGTGCGGCGTGCTCGGCGTGCCGCGCGACTGGTGCACGACGGTCGGCCTCGACCCCAGGACGCGCATCGGCTGGGCCGGCGGTTATGTCGGGCTGGGCGTGTCGAGCTCAAACCTTTCGGGGCGCACGCTTGCCGATCTGATCCTCGGCAATGACACGGATCTTACGCGACTGCCCTGGGTCAACCGCAAGGTCAGACCCTGGGAGCCGGAACCGTTCCGCTGGCTCGGCGTCCACTCGATGTACCAGCTCTACCGCATCGCCGACCAACGCGAGGCCGCCGGGCTCAATTACACTTCGAAATTGGCCGCCCTGGCCGACAGCATCACAGGCCACTGAGACGGTTCGGCGTTCGCCGAACCGCTCTAACTCTTTGTTTTCGCGCAATTCCGGACGGAAAACCATTGCACTTTCCTGGAATTGCTTTTGACACTGGAGCCTATCTTGATCGACCTTTCGACCTTCCGCGACCTCGCCACGGCCGATATCGGCGCCTTTTCACCGAAGCCGACCTCGATCGAAGGCGATCAGGTCGAAGCGGTGCGCTCGTTCTTCCAATCGCCGGACGGGACCGTCGATATCGGCATCTGGGAATGCACGCCCGGCCGCTTCACCGCCGACCGCTCGGGTTCATCCGAGATCTGCCACATCATCTCCGGTCGCGTGGAAGTGAGCCGCGCCGACGGCGAGATGCGTGAGCTGGGGCCTGGCGATCTGCTCGTCCTGCCGAAGGGCTGGAAGGGCGAGTGGCTTATTCATGAGACGACGCGCAAGCTCTATATGATCCACAGCGCTGGCTGATCGGAACTAGATATTCCGGGCCAAAAGACGCGGGTTAGTGATCGATCGGCCCCTTGGGCGAGACAAGGGCCGTGCCGGCGGTGGTCGGGCGTTCGATCATGCGGCGCACACGCGGCGGGTTCTCGCCGCTGTGCAGCGCGCGGATGCGCTCGCCGACAACGGCGTCGGCATGGGTGGCACGCCGGTTGTGGCGGATATACTCGACCCAGGTCGGCGTGTGGTAGTGTTCGATCCAGATGCCCGGATTTTCGAGATCGCGGGCGAGCGTCCAGTTGCGGGCGCCGTCGCGGCGGCGGAGCGGCCACGCTCGGCCATGGTTGCGAGGAATTCCGGCACGTCCTCCTCGCGAATGATGTATTCGATCATGATGGCGATCGGGCCGCTGCGCGGCTTCAAATCGAGCGCCAGCATCGGCTCCTTGAACCGGTTGAGCGGATCGAGGTTGAGAGCGGTGTGCTGCGGCAGCGGCAGGATCAGGCCGATGCCGCCACCGACGAGCATGGTGACAGCGGCAACCATCAATGCAGTCTCCGCGCCATGGGCGTCGGCGACGACGCCCCAGATC
>NZ_RZSV01000391.1:0-3092 GCF_004023205.1 Mesorhizobium sp. M1A.F.Ca.IN.020.03.2.1
GCTCGAAATAGCTTGGGGCGGCAGCGAGCTCAGCGCTGCATAGATCGCGACCAACGCGACCAATCCGACGAGCACCGCGATCAGATAGCCGGCGAGCACCATCAGGATGCGCTTTAGAACGTAGCCAACCATTCCCATGCACCCCCGTGCCCGCAATCATGGCGCGCAGTCAGCCATCAAACGTGGATCGACGCAAGTCTCGGATAGGGAGGCGCCGGCCCAGCTGCGGGGGGCCGTATCAGGCGTTACTTCGGTTCGCCGGTGACCGGATCGTAGGTGATTTCGACCTTGGCCTTGTCGGTCGTGTAATAGGTAACGGTATAGCCGTCGCTGCTCCAGCCGACCTCCTTGATATATTGGAAGTCGCTCCGCTTCTCGACCTTGGTCAGGATTTCCGAGAGCTTCTTGGCATTTTGCGGCGGCAGCGCTTGCGCTTCGGCCGCGAAAGCCGACCCGCCGACAAGGAAAAACGCGATACCGCTTGCCAAAAGAACACCGCGCATGACTGCCCTCAATCTCTCGTGGTGGCATGAACGCGCTGACAACTCGAATCCGGGCCCGTTGGTTCCGCCAACGGGCCGCAACGCCTTGCTCCACAGTTGGTCCGTCACGGCCGGCGCGACTTCTATTCGCGAAAGCTTAAATAAGTAAAACGGCGTGAATCCAACAAGTAAGGAGGCTTCTGCAACATCGGACTTCAGGTAACGAACGACTAACCATGGCTTGCGCCGAAACCGCCTTCCATTAGCTGTTCGTGGTAGAGCTTTTGGCCAGACCCTGTTAGAGTCCCGGACCAACAGGGTGGCAACGGCGCGCCGAGCCTGCCGGGGATCTTCCATCGGCAAACGGCGAAGTTTTTTTGGAGCGGAAGTCGCCTGTTCTGAACCGAAAACAGGGACCGGGGGCTCAACCATGGCTGAACGGAACTATACCCGTCAGCTTGCGACAATCATTTCTATCGACGCCGTTGGTTTTTCGCGGCTGATGGGCATCGACGACGAGCGCGCCGTCGCGGCCTTCGAGGAAAGGCGCGATATCATCACCGACAGTTGCGGCGCCTTTGGCGGCCGCACGTTTGGCGTTGCCGGCGACAGCATCATGGCCGAATTCGGCAATCCAATCGAAGCCTTGCGCGCGGCGTTCGATTTCCAGGACCGGATCATGGCGCTCAATGCCTCGGCCGCGGATGAGATGCGCATGCCGTTCCGGGCCGGGATCAACACCGGAGACGTCATCGTCCGCGAGGGCCGCCTCTATGGCGACGACGTCAACATTGCCGCGCGCCTGCAGGAATTCGCTCCACATGACGGTCTAGCCATCTCAGAGACGACCTGGCACCACGTGAAGGACAAGACGGCCGCGGTTTTCACCGACCTTGGCGAGTTCATGCTCAAGAACATCGCCCTGCCTGTACGTGTGCTGATCGCCGGACGCGGCGGCAACGGCGCGGCGATTGCTGCGCCCCTGGCCGCCATCCCTACCGCTCCCGTCCATGACAGACTCGCATCGAAGGGCCCGCCGGCAATCGCGGTGCTGCCGTTTCACGGCAGCAACGGAGGCGAGCCTGACGTCGGCTACATGGCCGACGGCATTGCGGAAGACATCATCTACGGCCTGTCCAACACCCGCTGGCTCTCGGTGATCGCGAAGGGCTCCAGCTTCCAGTTTCGCGACGACCAGCTCGGAACCAGGCTCATCGGCAATGCGCTTGGCGCGCGCTACATCGTCGGCGGCACGCTGGCGCGCCACAGCGGGCAGATACGCCTCAACGCCTCGCTGACCGACACGTCGAACGGGCGCCTGGTCTGGTCGCAGCGCTTCGACCGCGACCTCATCGACATCTTCAGGCTGCGCGACCAGATCGGCAGCGAGATCGTTTCGATCCTCGACAAGGAGGTCGACCGAGCCGAGCAGGTGCGCACCTTCCAGGTGCCGTGGGAAAGCCTCGAGACCTGGCAGCTGGTGCGGCGGGGCCGCTGGCACATGAACAGGCGCACGCGCAAAGACACCGAGATCGCGCTCGAATTCTTCGAGAAGGCTTACCAAGAAGATCCGAATTCCAGCGCCGTGCTGAACGAGCTGGCATGGTGGTATTTCTGGCGGGCATGGCTGCGCTTCGGCGACAGCGACGACCTGGCCAAGGTCGAAGAATTTGCGCGCAAGTCGCTCTTGATGGACAGCCTCGACGCGCGGCCGCACGCCTATCTCGGGGCTGCCGACATCATGCGCGGCCAGCCGGCATCTGCGGCGGAGCATCTGGCCGAGGCGATCCACATCAATCCGAGCTTTGCCTTCGCCCGCTCGGCAATGGGCAGCGCGCGGCTGCTGCTTGGCGATGCCGCCGGCGCGATCCCGTCCTTCCTGGATACCGAGCGGCTGAGCCCGTTCGACCTCTACCGCTTTCACAATCTGGGCGAGCTGGCTGCCGCATACTGTTTGGTCGAGGACTGGCCGGCCGCAATTGCGGTTGCCGATCGCTCGCTCAACCTTTCGCCGGGCTATTTCTACGCCAGGTTCCTCAAAATCGGCGCCTTGATGCGGAGCGGCCGTCTTGAGGAGGCCGAACGCGAACGCGCCATTCTGGCAACCAGGCATCCCGATTTTTCTGAGCAGCGGATTCGCTGGATACCGTTCGTCGATCCTGCGAAGAACAACTTCCTGATCGCGAATTTCGGCCAGGCCAAGTCCATCGCATGATTGCCGGAACCGAACACCGATGATTGTGAAAAAAATCACATACGCCGGACCGAACCAAACCTAGGCCAGACAATAGCCGGCATCGCAGTGACGTGGACAGCCGGGGGGCTCGAACGCGCATGATCAAGTTGAAGTATTTCGCTGCTGTCCGCGCTGCCCAGAAGAGCCAGCGCCCTGTCGCCGAAATGCCGCCCTTCGATATCGACCGGCTCCGCGCCAAGGGGCTTGCGTCCCGTATCGCCGGCTTCCTTTTCAACGACCCGCGCTGGCTGCTGGCGCTGCTGCGCCGCTTCTGGCCGAACCTGGCCTTCGGCAATTTCCTGCTTGTCACCAAAGGCGTCGATGTGCGCGACATTTTGGAGCGCGGCGACGAGTTCGAGACGCCGTACGGACCG
>NZ_RZSV01000392.1:0-3019 GCF_004023205.1 Mesorhizobium sp. M1A.F.Ca.IN.020.03.2.1
CGACCGACTTTACAAAGCCCGAACCGTTCGAGCTGATGCAGGGCGGCGCCGGCACGTCGAGGAAGGGCGTCAACCGCGACGCCTTCTCGCAGCCTTCCGCCAACATCACCTTCGAGGAGGAAGCGACCTTCAAGCTCGGCAATGCGCTTTTTCGCAAGAACTGGGTGTCGTCGCCGTCATCGACCCAAGCGTCCGACGGGCTCGGGCCGCTGTTCAACGAACGCGCCTGCCAGAACTGCCATCTGAAGGATGGTCGCGGCCGACCGCCGGAAAGCGGCACAGGCTCGACCTCGATGTTCTTGCGGCTGGCGCGCGATGCAAGCAATGCCGAGGAGAGAGCCGAACTTGCCGACTACAAGCTGCTGAATTTCCCCGATCCTGTCTATGGCTCGCAATTGCAGGATCTGGCGGTTCCCGGCCTCAAGGGTGAAGGCCGCATGCGCATCGACTATTCGGAAGCGAAGGTCACGCTGGGCGACGGTGCCGTCGTTTTGCTGCGCAAGCCCCGCTACTCGGTCGAGAATCCGGGCTATGGCCCGCTCCACCCGCGCACGACGTTGTCGCCGCGCCTGACGCCGCCAATGATCGGGCTCGGACTGATCGAGGAGATCGCCCCGGCCGACATCCTTGCCCTTGCCGATCCGCATGACCGCGACAGCGACGGCATCTCCGGCCGGCCGAACATAGTTCGCGAGGAGTTGAGCGGCGCGATAACTTTGGGCCGCTTCGGCTGGAAAGCGCAGGCCGCATCGATCCGGCAGCAGGCCGCCGATGCCTTTGCCGGCGATATCGGCATCTCGACGCCTGAAGTGCCGAAGCATTGGGGGGACTGTACCGAGGCTGAGAAGGCTTGCCTTACCCTGCCGAACGGCGTCCAAGAGCGCCGGGGCGCGGCGGAAGCGCCGCCCCCGGTCATGGACCTCGTCACCTTCTATTCGCAGAACCTCGCTGTGCCGGCGCGGCGCGACCTCGACAAGCCGGAGGTTCTTTCCGGCAAGAAGCAGTTCTACGAGATGGGCTGCATTTCCTGCCACACGCCGAAATTCGTCACCATGCGCGGCACGCCCAACAAGGCGCAAGCCTTCCAACTGATCTGGCCCTATTCCGATTTCCTGCTGCACGACATGGGCGAGGGTCTCGCCGACGGCCAGCGCGTGGGGGAAGCGAGCGGCAGCGAATGGCGCACGCCGCCGCTCTGGGGCATCGGCCTGACCGCCACGGTCAACGGCAACAGCTTCTATCTGCATGACGGCCGCGCGCGGACGCTCGAAGAGGCGATCCTGTGGCACGGCGGCGAGGGCCAGAAGGCGCGCGACCGCTTTGCCGGCGCAACTGCCGCCGACCGCGATGCGCTGATCAAATTCCTGGAGTCGCTCTGATGTTTAATCGACGTGCCGCCGCGCTTGCCCTTCCTTTCTTGCTGGCCGCGGCCTTGCCGGCCCAGGCCGCGGTCAAAGCCTCCGATGTCATCGGCCGCGCGATCGACGGCTTCGTCCGCCCGGCCTACGCCAGCCTCGACGATCATGCCGGGACCCTGACCCAGGCGATGCGCCAGCTCTGCAATGCGCCGTCCCAGCAAAATCTCGACGCGGCGCGTACCGAGTTTTCCGCCACAGTCGAAGCCTGGTCGGTGGCCGAGATCATCGCCTTCGGGCCCATCAAGGAAAACAACCGGCTGGAGCGCATGCTGTACTGGCCGGACCGCAAGAGCATCGGATTGAGGCAGGTGCAGTCGACCCTCGTTGCCAAGGATCCATCCGCCGACGATCCGGCGCAACTCGCGGGAAAGAGCGTTGCCATGCAGGGCCTCGGTGCGTTGGAATATGTGCTGTTCGGCGATGGTGCCGAAACGCTTGCCAGTAAGGACGATCCCTATCGCTGCGCCTACGGGGCGGCGGTGGCCAGCAACATCCAGGCGATTGCCGGCGAGGTCCGCGAAGCATGGAGCAAGCCCGATGGTTTTGCCTCGCTCTGGGCCAATCCGGGGCCGAAGAACCCGCTCTATCGTGATGGCACCGAAGCGGTCACGGAACTGGTCGGCGTTTTCATCAATGAGCTGGAAATGATCCGCGACGTGCGGCTCAAAGGTTTTCTTGGCGCGAAGCCCGATGCTGACAAGCCGAAGCAGGCGATCTACTGGCGTTCGCAGAACACGCTGAATTCGCTGGCCGGAAATCTGTCCGGCATCGACAAGCTGTTCCAGGCCTCGAAGCTTGGCGATGCGCTGCCCGCCGATGCGCGGTGGATGGCCGAATCCATCCACATCCAGCTGACCAACGGCGTGGCGACGGCGAAGTCTGTTGGCGGCCCGATCGATAAGGCGCTCGCCGATCCGGCGCTGCGCGACAAGCTCGAGCATCTCGCGCTGATCACCTCCAGCCTCTCGACCCTGATCGGCACCAGGATGACCGCCGAGTTTGGCCTCACCGCCGGCTTTTCGTCGCTGGATGGTGATTGACGCCGTGACGACGCCGCTCATCGATCGCCGCGACTTTCTGCGTGCCGCCGGCGCCGGCTTCGCCGCGGCGATGGCGCCGCGCGCCTGGGCGGAGACGCTTGCAACGGACGCCGTCTTCGCCACGGCCTTCGTCAGGCGCGACGGCAGCTTCGGCGCCGCCGTGCTCTCCGAGGCCGGCAAGATCCTGCACACGCTCGATCTGCCCGACCGTGGCCACGACGTCGCGTTCGATCCAGTGTCGAAACGCTCGGTCGTCTTCGCCCGCCAGCCCGGCACCTTCGCGATGGTCTTCGACCACACCGGCCGCGAGAAGCCTTTGATCATCGCCAGCATTGCCGGCCGGCACTTCTTCGGTCACGGCGTGTTCTCGCCCGACGGCGCGCTGCTCTATGCAACGGAAAATGATTTCCACAACGCCGCCGGCGTCGTCGGCGTCTATGACGCGCGGGCGAAGTTCAGCCGCGTCGGCGAGTTCCCGACCTACGGCATGGGTCCGCACGAACTGCTGCTGCTCGCCGACGGCAGGGCGCTCGCCATCGCCAATGGCGGCATCGAAACGCA